>QIDW01000018.1 GCA_003230435.1 Acidimicrobiia bacterium
ACTCTATCTCGCCACCGACGAGGATCGGGAGGGCGAGGCCATCGCCTGGCATCTGGTTGAGGTGCTCAAACCCAAGATCCCCGTTCATCGCATGGTCTTCCACGAGATCACCAAGCCCGCCATCGAAGAGGCCTTCGCCAACCCGAGAGACCTCAACGACCGGCTCGTTCAGGCACAAGAAGCCCGGCGCATCCTCGACCGCCTTTACGGTTACGAAGTCTCTCCTGTGCTCTGGAAGAAGATCCAGCCGAAGCTCTCGGCGGGCCGGGTTCAGAGCGTTGCCGTCCGAATCGTCGTAGAAAGGGAACGGGAGAGAATCGCCTTCGTCCCCGCCGCCTACTGGGGTATAGAGGGGTTCTTCGCCGGAAGCGACGACCTCGACAAGTCCTTTAGCGCCAAGCTCCATTCCGTCGACGGAAGTCGGATCGCATCTGGAAAGGACTTCGACAGCGAGGGCAAGGCAAAGGGCAACGTAATAATCCTCAATCAGGAAAAGGCGACCACTCTGGCTACGTCCCTGGCGAGTGCGGACTTCGACGTGAGATCCGTCGAGTCGAAGCCATACACACGACGGCCCTACCCACCCTTCCGAACATCGACGCTGCAGCAGGACGCGGGACGCAAGCTGCGCTTTTCGTCTTCACGGACGATGTCGGTCGCCCAGCGGCTCTACGAAAACGGCCACATCACCTACATGCGGACGGACTCGGTTGAGCTAGCCGACTCCGCTCTTGACTCAGCGAGGACACAGATCGCAAAGCTCTACGGCAAGGAGTACCTCTCACCCAAACCCCGGAAGTACTCGGGCAAGGTCAAAGGAGCCCAGGAAGCGCACGAAGCGATCCGACCGGCAGGTGAGAGCTTCCAGACGCCCGAGCAGGTCGGCAAGGATGTCGGGCCGGACGAGGCCGCCCTGTACCGGTTGATATGGCAACGGACGATCGCTTCACAGATGGCCGACGCCAAGGGAGTGAGTGTCTCGGTTCGGATCGGAGCCACCGCGACCACCGGTGAGAAAGCGCTGTTCTCGGCATCAGGAAGGACAATCACATTCCCCGGGTTTCTCAGGGCATACGTTCAGGGCTCTGACGATCCCGAAGCGGAACTCGACGACAAAGAGAAGATCCTGCCGAAGATGGACGAGGGCGACACCCTGGCGTTGCAGCGTCTCGAGCCCACCGGTCACGAGACCAGACCACCCGCCCGGTACACGGAGGCGTCGCTTGTGCAGAAGCTCGAGGAGCTGGGCGTCGGACGCCCGTCCACCTACGCCTCGATAATGACAACGATTCAGGACCGGGGTTACGTCTTCAAGAAGGGCACTGCCATGGTCCCCACATTCACAGCCTTCGGAGTTGTGTCTCTTCTCGAGAACCACTTTCCGAAACTGGTGGACTACGAGTTCACTGCCGCAATGGAGACCGACCTCGACCGCATAGCCGAGGGCGAAGAGGAGTCGGTGCCCTGGCTATCGGCCTTCTACTTCGGCGTCGATGGGCTGAAAGAGAAGGTGGCGGACCGGCTCGACGAGATCGATCCCCGGGAGATCGGGACGATTCCCGTTGGCGAAGACAGCGAGGGCGTCCAGATCTTCGCCCGAATCGGCCGATACGGGCCTTACGTCGAGCGTCTCGAGGAGCGGGCGTCGGTGCCAGATGATCTCGCACCCGACGAGCTGACCGTCGAGAAGGCGATAGAACTGATCGAGAACCAGAACGTAGGGGACAAGATCTTCGGCACCGATCCCGACTCCGGCCTCACGGTCTACGGCAAAACCGGCCGATTTGGCCCCTACATACAGCTTGGCGAACAGGAGGAAGGAAACAAGAAGAAACCGAGGCGAGCCTCCCTCTTCAAGTCGATGTCACTCGACGAACTCGGTTTGGACGACGCGCTGAAGCTTCTTTCGATACCCCGGTCGGTGGGGACCGACCCGGACGACGTCGAGATCGTTGCCCTCAACGGCCGCTTTGGGCCATATATCCAGAGGGGTGACGACAAGCGCAGCCTCGAAACAGAAGAGCAGTTGTTCACGCTGACTGTCGAAGAAGCATTGAAGATTCTCGCCGAGCCACCCCGTCGCCGCGGACAGCAGCGTTCGGGACCGTTGCTGGAGGTTGGGGAAGACCCGGCCTCGGGCAAAATGGTCACCCTCCGATCTGGTCGTTATGGCCCATATGTGACCGACGGGGAGGTAAATGCCTCCCTTCGGAAAGGTGACTCACCCGAGACAATCACGATTGAACGGGCGGCCGAGCTTCTGGCGGCTCGCCGGGACAGATTGGGCAAGTAAGGGGCCCACCAAGCGTTAGTGCCCCCACTTAGCTGCGACGTGCCGCCACTCCGGCCAACAACTGGTCGACCGGCCGCGCATTGAGCACCCGGTTAGCCGTGACCCAGCCCCTCTGGGCATAACGAACGCCGTAGTCCATCCTCACCAGATCACGAGTGTGGTGTGAGTCGGTGTCGATCACGACGTCCACTCCCACAGACATTGCCTGTCTTGCCACCTCGGAGGTCGCGTCGAGACGGTCCAGAGCCCCGTTGATCTCCAGGGCCACACCGGTGAGGGCGAGTGCTTCCAGGACAACCCCGACGTCGAGTTCGACCCCCGGTCTTCTTCCGACGTATCGCCCGGTCAGGTGCCCGATAGCGTTGACCGCGGGATCCTGCAATGCCGCCAGAATGCGAGTCGTCTGTTGGTCAGAAGACAGGTCGAAGTGGGAGTGAATGGAGGCGACGCAATAATCGAACTCCAGACGGAAATCTGGGTCGTAGTCGAGTTCACCGTCGCGACCGATGTTCAGCTCACATCCGAATAGGAGACTGATCTCGGGGTAGCGGGAGTCGAGGTCTCGAATCTGATTGCGATGGGCCAGCATCTGGTCAGGTGTCGACCCGTTGATTGCCAGGTCCTCCCCGTGGTCAGTGAACGCCACATATTCCCAGCCTGCGCCGATCGCCGCTTCAACCATCTCTGCCAGTGAAGATCGACCGTCTCCCGACCGATCCGAGTGATAGTGAAGGTCACCTTTGATGTCTGATCTCTCGATCAGGTTCGGCAATCCTTCGTCCGACGCCGCTTCCACCTCACCACTCCCCTCACGCAGCATCGGTGGTACGGCCTGCATACCCAAGGCCTCGTATATCTCATCCTCGGTTTCGGACGCCAGTACCTCTTCGTCCTTGAACAGGCCGTACTCGCTGAGGAGCAAGCCGCGATCGATGGCCTTTTGTCGCAAGGCGATGTTGTGCGCCTTCGACCCTGTGAAATAGAGGAGCGCGGAGCCCAACTGATCGGGTCTCACCGTGCGAATGTCGACCTGGAGCCCAACTCTGGTGAGGAACGAAGTTTTTGTCTCCCCCGCCCCGACGACCTCAGTCACCTCAGGGAACGCAAGTACAGCTTCCCCTACTAGACCCGGGTTTGTGGTCGCCACCACGATGTCAACATCACCAATCGTCTCCGAGAAACGGCGGATCGACCCGCAGGGCACCGCCTCGACGACACCCTCGATCTCAGCGATGCGTTGCGCCAGCGAGTTGGCGAATCCGAGAACTTCGACCAACGGCGTGCGACGGTCCTTGCCGTGCAGGCCGAGCCGATCGATAGCTTTTGCGATCTTCTGCTCAGATTTCTCGCCGAGCCCGGGAAGCTCCCGCAGTTGCTCGGCATCCACCGCATCTTTGAGACTCTCGATGTCCTCGATGCCCAACTCGGACCGGAGCATCTTCAGGGTCTTCGGACCGAGACCGGGAATCTTTGTGAGAGCAACAAATGCCGGCGGATACATCTCCCGAAGAGTCTCCAGCTTGGTGACCTTGCCCGTGGCCTCCAGCTCCAGGATCTTGTCGGCAGTCGAGTTTCCCACCCCTTTTATCTCAATCAGCTCCGCCTTGGTCAGCCCCGAAAGCTCTCCGGGATGGCCTTCGATTCCCGCGACGGCGTTCTCATAGGCCCTCACCTTGAATGCCTGTGGCGACCCCTCATCAAGGGCCGTCAGGCGGGCCAACTCCACGAGCATTCGAATCTGATCTGATCGCGTGGTCATCGGCCAGGATTATCCCTGATGCGTGTGCACAAGGTGGGGGTGGAGGTCGGTCTTGCACGCCCTCATCTCCCGAGCCAAAGACGAGGATCGAACTCAGCCCGGGATATCCCCCTTATCTCCAGGTCTCCAAAGACTGGGACGCTGACCACCACTGCTGTGACAACCAACACCGCCCTAACGCGCAGGACAGGGTCGACGCGACAAGCGCACGAGACGAGTGTTGCCCCGTTAGCGGAAACAACGATCTGCGCCTCCTTAGCAGGGCTCGGCCTTCCGGTTTCCGGATAGGTGGCAACAGCCGCAGCTAGAGCACCCGCATCAGCTGCAGTATTCGCCTGGACTCGAGCCGAATATGCCACGCCGAGTGACGCTGTCGCCACCACCACCACCGAAAGGAGGGCGACGACAGCTGCCATCACAACTGCCATCGCCCCTCCCTCAGAGCTCACCTCTCAACAAGCATTGTGGCCGAGGCCGACAGGTCGACTCCAAAGTCCTCAGGGAACGGCGCCCCCAGCCGATGTCGCAGCCGAGCCGAGACTCGTGCGGGTGCACCAACCTCGCCGGGGCGCGAAACCGAGATCCGCACCCGGTCCCGAATCGATGGCGGTAGCGCGTTCTGAACGGCTTCGACAGCCTTCGCGGGGTCCGGGCTCGTGGCTGCCACCCGAGCACCGTCCCGCACCGCGCCAAGCAACTCGATTCTGGCCCGAGCAACAGAAACAACCTGGAGGCCGGCGACCAGAACCACAATCACCAACGGCACAACCAGGAAGAACTCGACGGTCACGCTGCCGCCGTCCCCGGTCAGAACTTGCCGACCACCCATCCGATCACCTTGCCAAACAGACTCCCCAAGAGACCTCCGCCGCTACCCGACTGAAGCCACTTCAAGGCAATGATCGCCAGCGCAGTGGCGGCGAGAATCACCAGGAAGTACTCAACAGTTGCCTGCCCGCTCTCGTCGTTGTTACGTGCGAGCAGCCTGATCCACAGACGTGTCATAGACACTCCTTCCATGCCGGTAACCGACCGGCGCCGGGAGAAGTGCGGAGATCAAGACCATGCCCCGGTCAGCTCGGCAAACAGCTGGAACAGCGACGGCGCATAGAGCATGAGAACCAAACCGGGAAGCATGAAGAGAGTGACCGGCACCATCAAACGAACAGGAAGTGAGCGAGCCCGTGCGAGTCGACGGGTGCGCTCTTCGGCAAGGCTCTGTTCGAGCATTCGTCGGACGGTCGAAGTGAGTGACCCACCGGAGCGCTGCGACCTCGCCAACTGAGCGACCACCGGCCGTAGTCCAGACCCGGCAAGAGGTATCGCGGCAGTCAACCCTGAGACGGTTGCTACGCGAGCAATACGTCTGAGATCTGCATGGTCAGGCAGAGAGGCGGAAACATGTTGGAGTCCCGCCAGGACGGAGAGGCCGGATCGAAGCTCCACCAGGAGGAGTAGTAGGACCAGACGAGTCGACGGCTGTGGGCTCCGACTGGCTCTGATCTTTGGGAGAAGAAGCGCCACCGAACCACCGACCAGGGCACCGAGCGGGCCGCCAACGATCAGGCCGGCGGATGCCCCAACCACCCCCAGAATCATCTCGCTCGCCACATCAGCAGAGCCGCGCTCACGATCCCGGCGACAAACAGCAGTAAGCCCGCAACGCCGGCGATTCTCTGCTCCGGAGCTGCAAGGAGACGCGTGAGCGTGCCGGATTGGGCCTGAATCACAAGGTAGATCACAGGAGCGGCCACGAAGACAATCGCCGTAGCTCTTGCTGGAGATGAGGCAACCCGAACCTCGTGGGAGATCTCGGACTGAGCGATGGCTACCGAGCCGATCTCGTCAAACAGATCTGCGGTTTGAGACCCGGATCTTGCCGCTGTCTTGATCGTCATCTCAAGTTCTATGCCCACGTCCTCAAACTCAGCGCCCAGGGCCTCGGCGACGTCGGCAATGGAGGAACCTTGCTTCGAGCCGTGGTGCGGGATATGGCTTCCGACGGAGGCGCCCGCGGCGGAGAGAGCGTCTCGCAGCGGTGACCCTGCCCGGAGCTCCGAGGCCACCCCCTCGCAGAACAGGGCAGAACGAGCCTCGGAGTCGCGTCGAGTCTTCCAAATGGCCATAGCAACCAGACCAATGACAACAACCGGGAGATAGAGAGTGACGGCCAGAAACCCGACACGACGAATATCGACTCCGGCAATGAGGGCCGCGGCAAGGGCCAAAGGCTCCATCATCCTCCGTCCTCTTCGATCTGGTCGACTCGGACGATGGAGTGGATGCGGCGCCGTTGCGATGTTCGCTCGACCTGAACGATTGTGTCGACAGCAGTCCGTAGCTGTCTGGCAATTGCCGACTCTGAGGTGTCACCTGCCGAAAGGGCGAGTGTCTCCAGCCTCCAAAGTGCCTCACGGGGAGAATTGGCGTGGACCGTTGTCAGAGAGCCCTTGTGACCGGTGTTCAGTGCAGACACGAGGTCCATGGCCTCGGCACCCCTCACCTCGCCGACGATGATCCGATCGGGACGGAGTCGGAGCGCTGACCGGAGCAGAGAACGGATTGTGATCTGACCCGCACCTTCTGCATTGGGAGGACGTGCCTCCAGTCGAACGACGTGACCGGGGAGAGCCAGTTCGGCAGCGTCCTCAATGGTCACCACGCGTTCCGAGGCGGGAATAACAGCGGCGAGAAGGTTGAGGAGTGTTGTTTTTCCAGCTCCGGTTCCTCCTGAGATGACGATGGTCCGACGATCGCGGACCGCATCTGACAAGACGGACACCTCATCCTCCGTGGCCGACTCCGCCGATACGAGGTCCGCGAGAGACTGGATCCTCTGGGTGAAACGACGTATGGCAACCAATGGGAAGTCAACGGAGGCGGGGGGCAGCATGGCGTGGAGCCGGCTTCCGTCCGGAAGCCGGGCATCGACCATCGGAGCGGACCGATCGATACGAAGGCCGAGCGGGGCGATCGACCGTTCAACCATCGCAATCAGTTCTTCGTCGGACGAGAAACGAACGTCCGTCAGTTCGAGGTCACCACCACGATCGACCCACACCTCATCGGGGCCGTTCACCAGAATGTCCGTTGTCTCGGGATCGTCCAGAAGGGGCTGGATGGGTCCGAGTCCCAGCACGGAGCTGACGACCGGACCCACCGACTCCTCGGCTCGCCATGGCGATTCGGATCGCAACAACCAAAGAGCTTCTGCCTCGACAGCCTTGGGTGCGAGCCTGGTGTTTCCCGCAGCAATTACGTGACTCACCCGATCGATCACGCCCATGGCAGACTCCAGACCTGTCGCCAGGCCTCTATCCATCTGCTTCTCGAAGGCATATGGCCACCAAGCAACTGATGAGTTGTCCTGGGCCGGAGTCGAGGGAGGACCGGGCCTGGGCCTGGAGGCCGGGTGCCGGAAGCAACCGGCTGCCACACCGCAGCTCCACGATCGAGAGGCGCCAGCCATCCCGGGTACAAAGGTTCGACCGGTACCGTTGCACCTGGCCAATCGTCCCCAGAAACGCGGACGACCACAGCAGGCCAGCGAGCCGCCAGTTGCTCGATGATCGGAAGGGCATCGACCGCCCGGACCGGCCCGCTCGCCAGAACCGCCACACCCTGACGGCCAGGACTCAGCTCATCGAGTCTGGGCCCATCTACAACCAGGTCGGCAAGAGTTCGACCGGAACCCAGGCGCAAACCTCCGGCCATGTCGATGACCAGAGAAGTCCCAACCGAAGCTGCAAGTCCCAATGGCGCCGCCACGGAAAGCACTGGATCCCGTGAACTAACAGCGAGGACCCCAAATCTCCCCATCCCTCCCATGTCACCCAACATATGGGCGATATGGGTCCCATACAAGACCCTTAGCGCACCCCAACATTGGCGTTAACTTGAGCGTGTGTCCGAAGCCGCTTTCTTTGACCTCGACAAGACGATCATCGCCAAGTCGTCGACCCTTGCCTTCACAAGGCCGATGTTCAGGGCCGGGCTGCTCAGCGGGCCGACGCTTGCCAAAGCAGGGATAGCCCAGGTCTATTATCAAGCGTTCGGAGCGGACCACGACCAGTTGGAGCGGATCAAAGAGGAGCTCTCCAGCTTGACAGAAGGATGGGACCACCTCGAAGTGGAAGCACTAGTCGAGGAAACGGTCAACGAAGTCGTGGCACCGCTGGTCTATGCCGAGGCGCTGGCAATCATCGATGACCACAAGCGCGATGGCCGCAAGGTGGTTGTCATCTCGGCAAGCCCCGAAGAGATCGTCCGCCCCCTCTGCCGGTACTTGGGTATCGAAGATGTCATCGCCACCAAGTCGGAGATAGACGAAGAAGGCAGATACACGGGAAGGATCGAACGCTATGCCTACGGGCCAGTGAAGGCCGAGGCCATAGCCGAGATGGCTGCAGCCGAAGATATCGACCTGGATGAAAGCTATGCCTACTCAGACTCGATTACAGACCTTCCGATGCTTGATATCGTCGGCCACCCGGTTGTGGTCAACCCGGACTCCGAGTTGGAAGCCATGGCCGAGGAGCGCGGCTGGGAAGTCCGCCACTTCGAGTCCGCCGTCACTCTGCGAGACAAGCTGGCCTCCAAAGCAGTCCCCGGCGCCGCCGTGGTGACGGGGATCGCAGCCGTTCTGGCGTACTGGGCGCTCAAAGGACGCAAGAGCTGAGTGTCCTGAGTCGTGGGTCAGCGTTGTTTCGTTTCCCGGAGATAGGAAGCGCCTCGCTCCATGAGTTCTGCAAAGCCGGTGCCATCTTCGGATTCGACCAGGTGCCGCAGTCGCTCCACCGCTTCGGACAATGCCGACAGTGATTCACCTCCGTACTCGTTCAAGGACTGAATCTCGAAGTAGAGGTGAGGGTTCTCACCTGCAACCTGGCTGGCAACCGCGAGCTGTCTGTCGAACGTCGTGCTGGAGAGGTCGGCCAGCCGGCCAGCTGCCTCGCCACTCTCGGCAAGGGCTGTCAGGAAGGCGATATTCAAAGCATGTGACAAACCCAGGATGTATGCGATGAGACGATCATGAGAGTCGAGGTCCATCTCCACCAGGGAAGCCATAGTCGAGGCGAACAGCCCGCCAGCCTCCGCAGTGGCTTCAGGGACTCCTACATCCACCAGCACAACGTGCCGCCCGGAGAGAAGATCGGTATCAGCGCCAAACATCGGATGAACTGACGTTACGTGGCCCCCGGCTCGAACCAGCCCATCGAGACTCGATCGAAGAGGCGTTTTGAGAGACCCGATGTCGAACACCAGACCAGGGGGAGGAGCTTCTGTCATTTCGTCGAGGATCCTCTGCGTTGCCGCCAGCGGCGCGGCAATGACGTAGAGATCGAACGTGCCTGAGGCATCTCGCCAGTCGCGCACACCAGTCTCATCGACCCTCGGATCAGCCACCTCGACGTCGAAGCCTTGCGACTCGAGAAAACGAACGAACCATCCACCCATGAGTCCCAATCCGCCAATCACGAGAGCATTGCGTCCTGTTCCAGCCGACTCAGCCTCGACTTGACCCTGCTCCTGAATGACCAGCGACGACCTGATCAGCTCGAGCATCATTCGCTCGGCAAGATCCTCCGAGAGACCAGCTTCTGCCGCCATTCGACGAGCGCGCCCCACCACCTCTTTCTCGTGGGCGTAGTCTCGAATGGGCAAACCTTGCACCCGTTTCAGCTCGCCGAGCCTGGCGGCGAGTTCAACGCGGCGGGCTGTCAAATCGATCATCTCGCGATCGATCTCGGCAATCGCCTCTCGCAAACCGGAGAATTCCTCGTTACCCATCCAAAAGAGACTACGACTCGAACTCAGTGCCCTGGCATTGGCGAGACCTGCCAGCCGAGCCGAAGATCCATCACAGCTCGGTAGAGATCGAGCGCCGACATCTCGCCACCCTCGAGACGTCTCACTACAACCCGATTGAGTGCAAAAGCCTCAACTCCCCAGACTGCCTCGCGATCGAGCGATCCGTCGACAAAGCCATCCTCTGACACCGTTTTGAGTGCATCGGTCACTGTCGAAACCAGCAGTGTCGCAGGGCCGATGTTGGGGGGAATCTCCATGTCGACCGACTCACCCGTGGGTCGGACGACGATCCAATCCTGATCTTCGCCGAGCAACTCCTGGAGCCGGGAAACTGTGAGCACAGGGCAAAGGTACCCTCGAACGAATGTCCACTAGAGCCATGATCGTCGTGGGAGGCGGATCGAGTTCCCGTTTTGGCTCCGACAAGTTGATGACCGAGGTCGCCGGCCGGCCTCTAATCGCCCACACCATCGCCGCGTTGAAGGACCACGTTGACGTCTGCGTCCTCGTGTGCAGGGCCGACCAGCAGACCGAACTGGACTCACTCGACCTGGGTGTGACGATCGTCCCCGGAGGTGCCACCCGAACCAACTCCGAGATGGCAGGTCTGACAGCCCTGGGTGGCGAGTACGACCTCATCGGGATTCACGATGGTGCCCGGCCTCTCATCAGCCGAGATTTGGTCGAACGACTCTTCAACAAAGCCGAGGAGGTCGGGGCCGCCGTGCCGGCTCTGGCGCCTGACACCCTCCTCATCGATCGCAGGTCCCTCCGGCCAATTCAGGACGCAACGACGGCTCAGACACCACAGATCTTCAGAGGACCGGCGTTGCTGGCCGCTTACGTGCGAGCGGCTCAAACAGAGTTCGAGGGGTACGACACGGTCGAAGTCATCCACGAGTTCAGCGACCTCACGATTGCCGTGGTTCCCGGGGATCCCCTCAATATCAAGGTGACCGAGCCGGCCGATCTGGAGAAGGTGGCCGGGCCCCTAGGAGCCCGCTCCTAAAACTCTCTCGTAACGAACCTCTGTGACCTGGACTCCACCGATCTCTTCGATCCGCAGCGGTTTGCCCAAGGTCCAGTCCTGTCTCTCATAGAAGGACCGCGCCCGGGTGTTCGTATCGAGGACCCAGAGCAAGGCTCGATCAAAGCCTGCGGCGCTGAGCTCGAACTCGGCTGCGGTCAGTAGTTCAAAACCATGACCATTCCCCCAGACATCCGGGTGAACGTAGATGGCAAAGACCTCCCCCCAACCCTTGTCAACCGACTCCCCTAGAAATGCGAAACCGACGGTGTCGCCGTCGTCCTCCGCCATCAGGACAATCGCACCCGACTCGATCCGGTGAGCGAACCAGGAGGTACGTTTTTCGACGTCTAGTCCGGCGAGAAAGTCCTCCGGAAAGATGCCCCGATAGGTGTGCTGCCATGTGTTGACATGCAGAGAAGCAAGGTCAGCAGCATCCGACACCAGGGCCGGTCGGATCATCTCACTCCTCTTCGGCGGAGTCGGCGGTCTCGTTGGACTTGTCGCGTCCACCCAGCACCCAAAAAGCTAGGGCTGACAAGGAGGCAGCACCAAGTGCGAGGGCGAGCCACCCGAACTGCTGTGCCCCGGAACTCAGGCCGCCATCACCCTGGGTTGTCGGTGGTACGCCGGGGACATCAGGGGTGAGATCGGCTCCGAGCTCGGTCAGCGACACGGGCCGAGAGAGACCATCCTCAGCGCCCACTGCTTCGAACACCACGTTGTAGTTCTTTGGCTCGAGCTCAGTGCGAATGCCGAACAGGCC
>QIDW01000422.1 GCA_003230435.1 Acidimicrobiia bacterium
TCTGCTTGGCCCCAGAGTCACGGCCGGGCTCAAGACGCTCGTCCGCACCAGGGTTCCAGCGATTGTGATCGCGGTAGTGGTCGTTGCATTCGCGGCATTCTCGTTGCCGAAACTGGACGTAAATCCGGATCAGCTCTTCTTCTTCAAGGCGGGTGATCCGGTCAGGGTCGCATTCGAGCGAACATCCGAGGTCTTTGGCGGCGCTACTCCCATGGCGGGTGAGTTCGCCTTTGATCGGGCGGGCTCGTCGGACCAACTAGCGGCGATCGCAGTTGTCTCGGACGAGATGGAGAGTCTCCCCGGAGTGCGGAAGGTGTTCTCCGTCGGGGACCTGGCTTCGTCGATGACGGACGAGCAGGTCGAGGCTGTTCTATCGGGCGACGTTGAACTGCCTCTTGGCAAGATGGTGAGCGACGACGGGCTTCGTTTCACGCTGCTTCCCGGTGAGTTCTCGGGCGATGATCTCCAGGGATGGGTGGAGTTTGCCGAGGCTGAGCCACTGGTCAAGACTCTGACAGGGATGCCCCTTGTGTGGGACGAGATAGCTCGGGCCGTTCTCAAGGCCCAGATGATGTCTCTAGGGGTCGCCTTCGTTCTGGTGGCGGCTCTGCTCGCCGTTGCCTATCGGCGGATCCGCGAAACACTGGCATCGCTCCTACCGATTGTTATGACGATCGGTACCTTGCTCGGTTTCATTGCCGTGTCCGGCATCCAACTGAATCTGCTGACGGCTGTCGTGTCCAGCATTGTGCTGGGTGTGGGAATCGACTACGCCATCCACTTTGTCGCAGCGATTGACATCGCCAGACGGGAGGGCGCCGGGTATGTATACAGAGCGATCGACAGGGCAGGTCGTCCCATCGTGGCAAACGCACTGGGCATTGCGGTCGCCCTCACTGCCCTCTGGCTTTCTCCGCTGGCCATTCATGCCCAGGTGTCGGCGATCATGTGGGTAGGCATGGTCACCGCAGGCTTGACGGCCCTCGTCGTTCTGCCTGCTTTGCTTCCCCGGGAGGGCATCGAGGACGCGGAAAGTCCTTAGGACACTGTGATAAGTGTCGTGTCGGTGAGATGGCCGATGTGCTGGGACACGCTTCCCATGAGGAGTCCCTTGATCTCTCCCAGACCTCTCCGGCCCATGACGATGGAATCTGCGCCTGCTCCCTCGGCAAAGGCGACTATGCCGTGTGCCGGCGAGCCGACCATCACCTCCTTGGCACCAACCACACCACCCGACTCTTTGACAAGGGTCGAAGCTTTGGCCACCACCTCGGCACCTACCGACTTGAGCAGGTCACGTTGGTTGATGTAGGTGCTCTCTAGCTGGGCGTACTCGGTTACCGCTCCGGACACGACAGGTGTGTTGTCCGGCACCACGTTGATGACGTCGACCGGCGCCTCGAAATGAGACGAGAGTTCACCGGCGAGGGTGGCCGCCCTCATCGAGTGGTCCGAACCATCGACCGCAAGAAGGATCCTCTTCATGACTACCTCCTTTTCCCGATTTTCCTAGTGTCCTGTCCGGTTGTTCCGTTGATGAAGTCGGCGAGGGCTGGGCGTCGGTCGCAAGACCGAGGACGCAGGCATAGCCGAAGCTACGTCGAGGACGAGAACGCCGCGAGCGGCGTTCAGACCCGTCGAATTCGCGACATGATCAGCCGGACAGGACACTAGTTGGGCCAGGCGGATGGTAGGGCCAAGTGGTCGTTCAGTCTCCCGACTCTCGGAAGACTGCAGTAACAGTTCGGATGAGGATTTTCACGTCAAGGGGCATCGACCTGGTCTTGACGTAGACCTCGTCGTAGTGGGTCCTCTCCGCCATCGTGATGGTGTCGCGTCCCTCGATCTGTGCGAGACCAGTGATCCCCGGTTTCACGTCAAAGCGGGGATTGTCCAGCCCGATCATCTGGGCCTCCGCAGGCACCAGTGGCCTGGGCCCGACCAGCGACATCTGCCCACGGACGACGTTCCAAAGGTTGGGCAGTTCGTCGATCGACCAGCGTCGCAGGAAGTGGCCAACGGCGGTGATCCGATCGTCTTCCTCGATCCGGATCCTGGGCGCCATCTCGGTGTGTCGTGACGCTTCGAGACGTGCCAGATGGTCTGCGAAAACCTGTTCGTCGCTGTGTGCCTCCATGGTTCTGATCTTCAACATCCCGAAGGGCCTTCCGCCCTGGCCGATCCTGGTCTGCCGGAAGAAAACTGGTCCGGGGCTGTTGATCCGCAAGGCGATGCCCGCCAGCAGGATCAACGGTGTGGTCAACACGAGAACCACCAACGACACAGCGATGTCGAGCGTCCTCCTGGTGACCATGGCAGCCGCCTTGGCCTCTTCCTTGATTGCATCGGCATCTCTGACGATCACGGCACCGGCAACAAGGGCGGCGAGGGCAAGGATCTCACCGACGACGAAGCCGATTCCGACCCTGGTCACGATGCCCAAGGGCGCTGTGAGGATGATGGCCACCACAGCCGAAAGGAAACCGCTCAGCCAAGCGATGGCCAGCCTGAGTGACTGTCCGCGCGCCACGAGGATTTGACCTACGAAGAGTCCTCCTCCCGCGAATACAACACCGAAGGAGACGGCGGCAGCGGTAAGACGACTCGGGATGAAGTCGGCGCCAAATGCGGCTCCGATGATCCACGGTCCAAGTAGCCATCCCACGCCGGCGGCGATAACGGCTAGACCCGACGCTGCCAATCCCATGCCTCGGGCCCACGCCCGCAGCTCCGAACGTTCACCCCGTGCTGCCATTTCGGTAAACGGGGGGAGGACTCGGGCCAGGAGGTTGTATCCGAACGTGAGGGGAGCCCTGCCCAGGGTGAAAGCCGCGAATGCGATACTGATTTCGACGGCAGAACCGCCCAGTACCCCGACCGCGAGGGGTCCAGCCAGAAGCAGCGCTTGGGAGGACGCCGCCGCAAGGACAAGCCCGGTGAGCAGGCCGCGGTCATCGAGGGCGCTTTTTGCATCCTCGTCCAACTCGTCTCGATCGACTTCGACGCGTCGGAATGGCTTCCATACGAGGACGACCAGCGGGCCAAGGATTAGACCGAGAGCGAACCCGGTGGCGGAGGGCCTTACCAACGTCACTCCTATGGCGACAATCAGACGAACAAGGGAGGCACCACCCGAGGCCATGCCATAGGTACGGAACCTTCTCCAACCCGCCAGATGGCCGCGGGCGACTGCAAACACGAAGTGGACACCAATTGTCAGTGCTGTGAAGACGACAAATCGGCGGTCCCCGTTGAGGTATTCATCGGCTCCGAGGAAGGCAAACAGAGTTGCCCCGACCATGGTCAAACCGGCCAACCAATATGCCCCTGCCGGTAGGCCGGATCTGGACCGATCGATCGTGAGTCTCCTTACGATCAGTTGCTCGATCGGCAACAAGATCACGATGAACGTCAGGAAGTGGATGGTCAGGAGCACCGAGACTGGTGCGAAAGCCTCGGCACCGAGGGTCCGCCCTCCCAGCAACTGATAGGCATACGCTGCGAGTCCGGCAACGAGGCTGCCGACAACGATGTACGCGGTGCCGTCGCTACGGAGATACGCATAACGAGCTTGGGGTTCTTGTCCCTTCGGCGAGGTCATGGGGTTGTTTTGTTGGTCTCGTAAGGGGAGGGAGTGGCCGGAGAATATGCCTCCGCTGTTGGGTCTGCTGGCCTTGTCCAAAAAAAGGGGGTGGTCAGTTCGAATCCGTATAATTCCGCCGAGTTGGCCACTTCTACGCACCGCTCCGATACTTCTCGGCCCAAGCGTGGGTTAACCGCCGCCCTCGCCTCGGCGGTGGCCCCGGGACTCGGCCAGATCTACACAGGTCGTCGAGGCATCGGCCGCCTGCTCCTCATTGCCGACGCACTCATTGGCGGGATTGCCCTGTTCTTGCTCCTCTTTCTCAAGAACGATGTACTCAAGATCTGGGTATCGCCCGGGGCCTTGGTCGTGTTGATGGTGGTCAATCTGGTGATTCTCGCCTATAGGGGGTTGGCCTCGGCTGATGCTTACTTCTCAGTCCGGAAGTCCGGCGCTCCCAAGTGGTTGACCGCTTTGGGTTTGGCGACCGTCGCTGTAGTTCTCGTGGTGCCACACCTTGCATTTGGCTATCTCACCGTCGTCCAGGCAAGTCTCATCAACACTGTGTTCCCGGCCTCTGAACCTGTTGCCGCCGCTACTGCACCCGATGTGACGACATCTGGTGACCCAATCGATGATCCGTCGGGAGCTCCCGGTGTCATCGCACCGACCACTACTCCGGATGAGACGACCACTACTCTGGATCTGACGACCACCACGACCGATCCAACGTTGTGGGACGGTCTGGAGCGTCTCAACATCGTTCTGCTCGGCGCCGATGCCGGGGAGGGTCGCACGGGTCTTCGCACCGATACGACGATCGTCGTCAGCATCGACCCATCCACCGGCAACACGGCAATGTTCTCCGTGCCCCGGGATCTGTCCGACGCACCGCTACCGGAGGGTATGGGCGTGTGGGGTTGCGACTGTTTCCCGGACCTGATCACTTACCTCTACGAAGCCGGGGTTCGGAATCCAAAAGCCTTCCCCGGTCCGGACGATCCATCGATCAACGCCATAAAGGGAGCCCTTGGTGAGATTTTCGGGATCCCGATCCACTATTACGCACTGGTGACGTTGGACGGGTTTGTCGATGTCGTGGATGCGCTCGGTGGTGTGACCATCGACATACCAAAGACCATTTTCGACGCTACATACCCAAGCGAGGACGGAGGCATCGAGAGAATCGAGATCAAGGAGGGGACTCGACAACTCAACGGTCATGAGGCTCTTGCCTACGCTCGAATACGACGCAACTCAGACGACTTCAACCGGATGAACCGCCAGCGTTGCGTTCTCGAGGCTGTCTTGGAGCAGTCAAGTCCCACCGAGATCCTCTTCCGGTTTGGTGCGATCGCCGAAGCAATGAAGAGAAGCCTGAAGACCGACATCCCACAGGAGCGCCTTGCCGATTTCATCGATCTACTGCCCTTGATTTCCACAGATCGGATCGCCACGTTGCGGATCACTCGGACCCAGTACCAGTCGGGCGGTTCGCCCGGTCGCACCTATTACGACATTGACAGGATCAGAGAAGACGCCCAAGCCCTCATGGCCAACCCCGAGATGGCGCAGGAGGAGCTGGGTCTGGATGACCTCGATGTCACCTGCGGGTTGACCGAAAACTGATGCACGGCCTCAAATTGAACTGAGGTATCACCTCTCGGGCGAACAGCTCGATGCTCGACGGGTCGAAAGCAGCATCCGCTTCCCATTCTTTGATCCTGGACACAATCTGGTCCCAGAGAAGATCGGCTGGGCCTCGCTGGCGGTAGTACCGAAGTCCCGACGCTTAGGGACTTCGGTCCATGCCAATCATGCGGTCTGATGATGCACAATGGGGTCAGGCGCTACCAAAGGAGCCGTTGATGACAATAAGCGAGTTGGTCGGTGGAGGGGTTGTGTCGATGAAACCGACCGACACCGTTCGCCAAGCAGCCGAGTTGATGAAAAAGGCCGAGGTTGGCTCGATAGCCGTCGAGATGGACGGGGCCCTGGAGGGAATCCTCACCGAGCGTGATGTTCTCAACGCTGTGGCCGATTTCGAGGACCTGGATCGCGCGCTGATCAGCCGCTGGATGACGGCTCTTCCTGACACATTCGGTCCCGAGATGGCGGTCGAGGATGCGGCGGACTGGATGCTGGCCACAGGCTATCGACATCTGCCCGTGGTCGACGAGGTCGGCATCGTCCTGGGGATGGTCTCCATCAAGGACGTATTGTGGGCTGTAACTGACTCTTCGGCGGTGTAACGATGGAACCGATCACGGAAGCGAGTGCGCGCGAGTTTCTCAGGGATGCCCTTGTCGCTCACATTGGTGTCGTGGTCGAAGGTGAGCCCTATGTGACGCCGATGTCTTTCATCGTCCATGACGACAGGATCCTTTTTAGGACCAAACCTGGTCGTCGGCTCCATGGAATGAAAACCAACCCTGTGGTTTCGGTAGAGGTGTCCAGTTTTGATGAGGCGACCGGGGACTGGACCAGTGTCATCGTCAAGGGCAACGCGATGGTTGAAACCGACGATGTCATCATCCAGGCCACGCTGACCGGACTGTTTGACAAATATCGCCAGGTTCTGGGCACCCCTCTCGCGAGGGGTGGCATTCAGCCTATTGCTGCGTTTCCCAACGTCGTAGCTGTCGAAATCATCGAAATCACTGGTATGTCGTCGAGTGGACTATTCAGCGTGAGGACGAGGCCGGGACGGCTCTAACGTGTTTGTCCACTACTTCACTCATGTTCCTTTGAACGTGTCGGATGTCGAGAAGCGTCTCGATCAGTTCAGGACGAACCTCCCCGAGATGGCCGATGTCGCCTATCGGCAGGGTGAGGAGTTGCGGGCCAAGGTTGGGCCGTGGGTGGAGGGGTTTGCCAAAGAAGTGGAACTCGAGATCGGCACTGCCGAGATCCACAGAACAGGGATCGCCTACCCCGTCACCTGGACCGCAGTCGGTGCGACGATGCTCTTTCCAAAACTGAACGCTGAGCTGCTTTTGGCCCATGTGGGACGCAACCTCACTCGCATCGCCATTGAGGGCACCTACGAGCCGCCGCTGGGGTTTGTCGGCAAAATGGCCGACCGGGCCATTCTTGGTCGTTATGCCGATGCGGCCGTCCGCAACTGGCTGGACCAACTGGCTGAAGCACTCGTCAACGAGAAGCCGGCCACAGACCAGGTAGCCGAATAACAACGGTCGTCCCGTCACCGACTGCAGACTCAATCTCGAGTTGGCCACCTAGGCGCTGCACCCGTTCGCGCATGTTGATCAACCCCATCCCACGCCGAACCTCGTCCAGCTCAAACCCGAACCCATCGTCTTTGACACTCAAAGTAAACCCCTCGCCATCCCGGCTTGCCTGGATGACCACCTCTTCGGCCTGCGAGTGGCGGAGGGCGTTCGAGACTGCCTCCGTCACGAGTTTCAGAATCTCCTCACCTGTTCGAAACTCAATCGTGTCGATGTCACCCTCGATCCTGAGCGTTATGAGAGTGGGATAAGCGCTGCCCATACGGTCTGCGATTTCGCCTATCTGATTGCTCAGGCTCGACCGAGTGTCATCAGCGGACTTCAGCTGGTAGATGTATTTGCGCAGCGTCTCGACCGTGCCGTGGACTTGGTCCACGGCTTGGTCCAAAACCGTGGAGATCGACTCCTCCGTCACACGATCTGATAGCCCCTGAAGACCGAGGCCGATGGCGAAGAGATCTTGGATGATGGTGTCATGCAAATCGCGTGCGATGCGATCGCGGTCTTCGACGATTGCTATCGCCTCGAGACGTTCCCGAAGTCTGGCGGTGCTCACCGCAGACCCGCCGATTACTGCAAGGGCCTCGACCAGAGAAACGTCTGACTCGTCGAAACCTCCCGGCTTTTCGGTCAGGTAGAGGTTTCCAAAAACGGAGTCCCCGGCTCGCAGAGGAACCCCGAGAAACGCCTTCATGGTTGGGTGCCCTTCGGGAAACCCGTACGAGTCGGCGTGCGTGGAGATCTCGTCGACAACGATGGTCTTCTTTTCGCGGACGACAGTTCCCAAAACTCCACGGCCCTGGGGAAAGGAGCCGATACGGCGCACGGTCTCGTTGTCGAACCCCTCATGGATGAAGTCGCTGAGCACGCCGTGGGGCCCAAGGACCCCTAGTGCCGCATACCTCGCACCGGTCGCCGCTCGGGCCTCGGTGAGCAGACGGCGGAGGACTCGGTCGAGGTCGACTTCGCCTACGACTGCCGCAGCGGCACTGATCAGATTGGAGAGGCGCTCGACCTGTGTTGCCGGGGTCATCTCTATGAGACGTTACCGGGCATTACCCTGATGTCGGATGGCGCCCATTCGAATCGTTCTCATTGATGACCATGAGGTGGTCCGCGCCGGTATCAAGGCGATGATCGACGCCCAGGACGATCTCGAGGTCGTGGGGGAGGCCGGCACGGCTGAGGATGGCCTGCGACGTGTTGGATATGACGAACCCGATGTTGTGGTTCTCGATGTCCGACTACCTGACAGAAGCGGTGTCGAGGCATGCAGAGACATTCGGACTCGTTTCCCGGACGTCAAGGTTCTCATGCTCACGTCCTTTGCCGACGAGGAGGCGCTGTTGTCGGCGATCCTCGCCGGTGCGGCTGGGTACGTTCTGAAGCGGGTGAAAGGCTCGGATCTTGTCAACGACATTCGTCGTGTGGGTGCGGGGGAGTCGTTGCTCGATCCCGAGATGACCGAGAAGCTGTTCGAGCGACTTCGGTCGGGACCAAAGAGCGATCCGTTGCTGGCCAAGTTGAGCGATCAAGAGAGGGAGATCGTCACTCATATCGCTGAAGGCAAGACCAACAAGCAGATCGCCGACGACATGTTCCTCGCCGAGAAGACAGTCAAGAACTACGTGTCGAACCTTTTGGCCAAGATGGGCATGAGTCGACGCAGTGAGGCTGCCGCCTATGTCGCACGTCTCGACGCTGAAAGGGAGTCTCTCCCACCCGAGGAATGGCCCACCGGCTGATGCGTGTGCATAGGTTGGGGGGGGGTGTGAGCCCGGTCCCTGCACATGCTTTCGTCAGACGATCCGTCGGGCGCTGAGTGATGAGAGATTCCAGCGTCAGACGGTGGTCGAGGGGTCATAGGAAGCTCTTTCAGATGACTCATGGCCGCTTTGGCAAACGACTGGTCGACAACGACATGCTGCTGCTGACCACCTCGGGTCGGGCGACGGGTGAGGCACACACAGTGCCATTGCTTTACCTCAGGGATGGCGATCGGCTTGTCGTGATCGCCTCGTACGGTGGTCGTAACCATCACCCGGATTGGTATCTCAACCTGGAGTTGGAGCCCGGCGTCTTCGTAGAGCTTCCGGGGACTCGCCGGCGGATGGTTGCCCGGACCGCCACCTCCAAGGAGAGGACTCATTGGTGGCCTCGCATCGTTGATGCATATGACGGGTATGCCGTGTATCAGTCGAGAACCCAACGCGAAATTCCAGTGGTGTTTCTCGACCCCCCTCCTTAGTGCCCCCCAACGCAAATTCGATGACGTTTCAACGGACAGATGACGCCGCTCGCGGTGTCCTCGTTCTCGACGCACCGCACCGGGTGGCCAACGTCGCCGCGTCCTGGCGAGACGACGCCCCTGCCTCGCCGAAACATACGACCGTACTTACGTTGGAGAGCACTTAGGTGCTTCGCGGTAGCCCCGGGAGGGCTTGACCAGCCTTTTTTTGGCGACCCCTTGCCCGTAGACCCCCACAGGCGATAGTCTGACGGTCAAGAAACGCTCATCTCGAGCGGCTGAGGGAACAGGCCCTTTGATGCCGCGGCAACCGGCGAGAGCACGGTGCCAATGCCTGATTCGATGAGTGACCTTGGGCTTCGGTTCATGGTTCTCTCAAGCGTTTCGTGAGAAACAAAGGAGCGGACCGTGATCAAGAAGCCCGATCTTGTGCGATGTAGGGACAGCCGGTGATGTCTTATCTCGACGCCATCGCCTTCGGGGTTGTCATTTTCGACGGCGCAACCGGCACCAATCTCCAGACCCTGGGTCTGACCGTCGATGACTTTGGCGGGCCCGAATTCGATGGCTGCACCGACATTCTCACCCTTCGCCGGCCAGACGTGATCCGAGACCTGCACCGGTCGTTTCTCGACGTAGGTGTCGACGTCGTCGAAACCAATACTTTCGGAGCGTTTGCAATTCCGCTCGCCGAGTATGGGATAGCGGACAAGGCCTATGAGATCGCTGCGTCCGCAGGTGCTCTCGCCAGGGAAGTGGTAGACGGGTACGTCGAGTCCGATGGCCGCCCTCGTTTTGTCGCCGGATCGATCGGCCCCGGGACCAAGTTCGCAACCTTGGGTCAGGTCTCCTACGCGGACCTTGCCGCTGCATATGAGATCGAAACAGCGGGTCTCATCGACGGCGGCGTCGACCTTCTCATCATCGAGACGCAATTCGATCTCCTTGGCGCCAAGGCGGCTATCGAAGGAGCCCGCCGGGCGATGACTGCGGCCGGTGTCGATCTGCCGATCCAAACTCAGGTAACCATCGAGCTGACAGGACGAATGCTTCCCGGCACCGAGATGGGGGCGGCTCTCACTTCACTCGCTGCGATGGGTCCCGACGTGATAGGGCTCAATTGCGCTACCGGGCCTGCCGAGATGTGGGAGCCCCTGCGGCATCTAAGCCGTCACTCTCCCGTTCCAGTCTCTGCCATCCCCAACGCAGGTCTTCCGAAGGTGGTGGATGGCGAGATGGCCTACGACCTCGAACCGGGGGATCTCGCTGACCACCTCTCCGAGTTCGTAACTGAGCTAGGTGTCGGCGTTATTGGTGGGTGCTGCGGGACAAGCCCGGCGCACATGGCTTCCGTCGTTGAGCGGGTGCGTCCTCTCCAGGCCAAGACGCGATCCCCCCAGAACGTGCCATCAGCCGCCTCGATCTACAGCCAGGTGCCATTCGATCAGGACACGTCGTTTCTGATGATTGGTGAGCGCGCCAACTCGAATGGCTCCAAGGCCTTCAAGGCTGCCCTCCTCGCAGATGACATCGAGGGGTGTGTGTCCGTTGGGCAGTCCCAAATCCAGGAGGGGGCTCACATGGTCGACCTCTGCGTCGACTATGTCGGCCGTGACGGGGTGGAGGACATGGCAAAACTGGCTTCGGCGTTTGCTACAGATGTTGCCGCTCCTGTGGTCCTCGACTCAACAGAACCTGAGGTGATGGAGGCCGGCCTCGAACAACTCGGGGGACGGAGCGTTCTGAACAGCGCCAATCTGGAGGATGGTGAGAGCGAAGGATCCCGCTTGGATCGGGTGTTTCGACTGGCGGGCAAGCACGGGGCCGCCGTGATCTGCCTCCTGATCGATGAGGAAGGGCAGGCTCGCACCGTCGAGTGGAAGATGCGGATCGCACACCGGATTCACGACATCGCTGTCAACCGGTACGGGTTGTCCTCTTCCGACCTGATCTTCGATGCGCTGACTTTCCCTTTGAGTACCGGCGGTGACGATCTTCGTGGTGATGCCATCGAAACCTTGGAGGCCATCAAGCGGATAAAGATCGAACTTCCTGGCGTCCGCACTGTGCTTGGCGTCTCGAACGTCTCCTTCGGTCTCAACCCGGCCGCCCGCCGGGCGCTGAACTCGGTGTTTCTCCACGAGGCGGTCGATGCCGGTCTTGATGCGGCGATCGTCCATGCCGGCAAGATCGAGCCGTTGAACCGGATTGATCCTGAACAGCGCGAGACGGCACTCGACCTGATCTACGACCGACGCTCGGATGGTTATGACCCTCTGGAGCGGATACTCGAATTGTTTGCCGACGTCTCAACGAAGACCGAAACGGTTGATCGATACGAAGGGTTGAACGTGGCCGCGAGGCTCGCTGAACGGATCATCGATGGGGACCAGAAGAACATCATCGAGGATCTCGATATCGCACTGGACGATGGGACCAGGCCGCTCGACATCATCAACGATTTTTTGCTCGCCGGTATGAAGACTGTTGGAAAGCTCTTTGCATCGGGTGAGATGCAACTTCCGTTTGTTCTCAAGTCGGCAGAGACGATGAAGAA
>QIDW01000209.1 GCA_003230435.1 Acidimicrobiia bacterium
TTCTCCAAGTTCAAGGTGCGATCAACGCCGACCTTCGTTCTCCTGACTCCACAAGGCAATGGTTTGCACCAAAGGTGGCGACAGTCGGGCCTGGTGAATAAGGACGTAATGGTCACCAACGTTCAACGGGCGATCGAAAAGGTCTAGGAGTCGTGAAGCCCTCACCAACTCGAGTCGAGGGACTAGTCATCTGGGGTGGGTTGGTTTTGGTCCCCAAGTAAGACCGGTCCTGGGGTCGATACCAGTTGGTAACTCTCGGAAGGAGTGACCGACGATGCGGAGTAAGACACGAGGCAGCAAGGAACTGACGGATAGCTGTCGTCACATGAAGACAGTCACCACCGAAACCGCAGGCCTGGAGCGGGACGCATGTGAAACCTGCGGCCACGTGAGCATGCGATTTCTGTATGACGTGTTCGAAGACCTGGCTGAACAAACGGAGCTCAGCTTCGATCAGGCATTTCAGGCTTGACCTGCCAACTGAGATACCACCCGCCCAGCCCTAGTGGCAACACGATCGGCGGGATTAGCCAGCCAACAACCGGCAACATCCAGAGGAAGCCGACAACAGCAGACCCGGCGAGAATCGCCCCGTAGATCTCGAGCTTCCTGAACAGCAGTCCGCCGACCCGGCCGACTGTGGGAATGCCTGCCACCAGAGACGCTGCAAGAACCACTCCGACAGCGGCCAGAACCAACGGTCCGAGAATTAGGAGCAATGGAAGGCTCGCCGAAGGTGGAGCGAGGGTCAACAGCAATGCTCCGATCGCCATCAGAAACAGAGGCGATGCCATGACCACAGCTCCTAACAACCACGCCCTAACCGGAGCCACATTCACTTTCTCAATGGCCGCGACAGTCCTGGTTGGCCATCCCCAAGTTGTGCTGAGAGCGGCAATCGTCAACAAGAGAATCACCAGGAACCGTCCAAAAAGACCGAGCGCCCTGATCCTGATATTGGGTGGCAGCGGTGTCTTGTGGACTACAACCCCGCCCACTTCGGCCCTTTCCAGGCCCTCCGCCGTGGACTCGGACCGGTAGCCGAGGTCTCCTGACACCTTCAGATCGTCGACGACGGTTAGCTGTCCGACCGAGACGTCGACATCACCGTCAACCGAACCGGCGAGTGCGAGCGTTCGTTGAGTGCCCTCCAGGTTCTGTCCGATGCGACCGAGTGCCTCCATGTTGAGCACCCAGGCCAACACGTCGGCACCAACTGAAGATCCTTCTGCGAGCTGGACATCCACGGCTGTCACCACGATGTCTCTTCCAACACTCCCGTTTACGACAAGCGATCTCGCAACCACTCGCAGTGATCCACCGACCGACCCTTTGATCGTCACCCTGGGAGCCACCGCTGTCACCGAGCCGGTAACGCTCCCCTCTATGACCACTTCGTCTGCGGCAAAGGCGATCAGGTCCCCATCGATCTCGCCTTCGATCGACACCTTGATCGCTCCCGCGTAGAGGTCGTCCTCGAGAACGTCGTCAGGCCGAATGATGACGAACTCGGAGTTCGCAGTCTCGGCCGCCTGTGCCGGGATAGCCGCTCCGGCAAAGACGGCCCCCGCGGCCAAACCGAGGAGAAGGAGATGCCTAAAGCGGGAACGCATTAGCCGCCAGGTCAATGAGCGGCGCCGGCAGAACGCCGGCCAGAATTGTTCCGACTACTGCGATTGCAAGCACCCAGCGGGCGGGCGGCGAGACCAGGATCCGTTCTTCCTCGGTCTCGTCCATGTACATGGCGACGATGACCCGCAGATAAAAGGCGAAGGCGATAACCGAGGCCAGGACCGCGACGATCACCAACCATCCGTAGCCATTTGCCCACGCCTCGGTGAAGACCCCGAACTTGGCAATGAAGCCGGATGTGAGGGGCAGACCGGCCATGCCCAGCAACAGGACTGCGAAGGCCGTCGCCAGAGCGGGGCTTCGCCGCGCCAACCCTCGATACTCGCTGATCGAAGATTCAGAGCTGCCGGCTCCGCTCACAACTGCGACGACCGCGAATGCCCCGATCAACTGGAGCGCATAGGCGGCCACGTAGAAGAGCATCCCGGTAGTGGCGCCCCCGACGATTCCAGTCATGATGAAGCCGGCATGGGCGACACCCGAGTAGGCCAACATTCGGCGAATGTCACTTTGGACAAGGGCGACTATCGAACCAACCAGCATCGAAAGGGCAGAGAGCCCGGCGATCACCGGCAGCCAGCTGTTGTCGAGCTGAGGGACACCTGTGAGCAGGATCCGAGCGATGGCAAGGAACCCGGCGATCTTGGCCATCGCAGCCATGTAACCAACAACACCAGCTGGGGCCCCCTGATACACATCGGGAGCCCAACTGTGGAATGGCGCCGCGGACACCTTGAAACCAAGCCCGACGATGATCAATGCCAGCCCGATCAAGATCACGGCCGGGCGCGTGACTATGAAGTCCGTGAAGAACTGTCGTATCGCAAGTATCTCGAGTTGGCCGGTCCCCGCGTACAGGAGAGCCACTCCGTACACGAAGATTGCCGACGCAAAAGATCCGAGCAAGAAGTACTTCATCGCAGCCTCGTCGGCCTTGGCCTTCTCTCGGGTCAATCCGGCAAGGACGTAGAGCGAGATCGAGCCGATCTCGAGACCAAGAAACATCATCACGAGGTTGTTGGAGGCGACCATGATCGAGAATCCGGTCGTGGCAAGGAGAACCAGGGCAATCGCCTCGGCGCCTCGCCTATTGAGGCTCTCGAAAAGCCTCCACCCTGCGAGCAATCCGAGCCCCGCCATCACCAGCAACACGAAACGACCAAACACGGCGAACCCGTCCATGAGGACCATGCCGGAAAAGGCCACCAGTTCGCCAGGAGCGCCGAACTCCAGGGCATCTCTCGCCTGGGCCCATTGCAGGAATGTGAACGCTATGGCAAATACCAGCGTGAAGGCAGCGATGGCACCCAGCACGCGTGTGGCCGGCTTCCATTGCACGTCGACGAGGAGAACCCCAACTGCTCCGAGCGCAAGCACCAGTTCGGGAAGGATGGCGATCCAGTTGATGTCGGGCGTGGCGATCACTCGTTATCACCGGCGATAAACACGTCGCCGAGTCTGCCCGGCTCCGGAATCACGAACTCGGTTTGGGACTCGATGCGGTCGAGAACGGCCTCGGTCGATGGAGCGATCTTGTCGAGAAGGACGTTCGGGTAGAGACCGATCACGAGGATGAGGATGGCGAGTGGAGCGAGAAGCGAGATCTCCCGAATCGAGAGATCGGAGAGCAGTTTGTTCTCCTCCTTGTCGGGGACACCCGTGAACACTCGCTCGTAGGCCCAGAGCAAGTAGATCGCGGCGAGCACCACCCCGGCAGCAGCGATGATGGTGAGAATCGGAAGAGTCGCATAGCTGCCAATGAGGATCAGGAACTCCCCCACGAAACCGCTGAGACCGGGAAGACCGATCGAAGCGAAGACCATGAACAGGAAAAACCCGGCGAAGATGGGCATCACCTTCTGCAGTCCACCGAACTCAGAGATCTGTTTCGTGTGCCGACGTTCGTAGATCATCCCGACAAGTAGGAAGAGGGCTCCGGTGATTAACCCATGATTCACGTTCTGGATCACTGCGCCCTGGAGACCTCCCGAGGTGAGGGCGAACGTACCGAGGACTATGAACCCGAGGTGGCTGACCGATGAGTACGCGACGAGTCTTTTCAGGTCCGGCTGAACAATGGCCACTACAGCACCGTAGATAATGCCGACCACGGCAAGTATCCCCATGATCCACGCCGCATCGACGGACGCCTCGGGAAATAGAGAGAGGTTGAACCTCAGCAACCCGTATGTGCCCAGTTTCAGCAGCACGGCGGCAAGGAGAACCGATCCAGCGGTGGGTGCTTCGGTGTGGGCGTCTGGCAGCCAGGTATGAACAGGGAACAGCGGAACCTTGATAGCGAAAGCAAGGGCAAAAGCAGCGAAGAGCCAACGCTCCGCACCGATGGACAACTGCACGTCCATCAGATCCGAGAGGGCGAAGGACGGAGACCCGAACTGCTCCGCATGGGTGACAGCAAGAGCGATGATCCCGGCGAGCAACAAAGCCGAGCCGAATGCGGTGAAGATGAAGAACTTCATCGCGGCATAGACCCGGCGATCGCTCCCCCAGATGCCGATGATGAAGTACATCGGGATGAGGATCGCCTCGAAGAAGACGAAGAAGAGGAAGACGTCGAGGGCCAGGAACACCCCGATCATGCCTGCCTCGAGAAGTAGGACGTACACCACAAACTCTTTGGTTCGTCGGGTGATCGATGTAGAAGCAGCCAGGGCGATTGGCACCAGGATCGTCGTAAGAAGCACCATCGGCATCGAGATACCGTCAATGCCGAGACTCCAGCTGATCCCCCACGGTTCGTACCACACGGCTTCCTGGACAAACTGATAACCGGCAACGGGCTCAAAGACCCAAAAGATGTACCCAGCGAGAGCCAAGGGGAGAACCGAGAGAGCGATACCCAGCGGCAGGTGGAGCTCCTTGAGACGACGGGGCGCAAAAGCGACGCTGGCCGCGGCGATGACCGGCAGAACAATGAGCCAGGACAGCATCACACGCCTCCCGCCACAAGCCATATCACCACGACCACCGCCCCACCGAGCAGGAGAGCGCCGTAATTACGGACGTAACCGGTCTGGAGAGGCCTCGCCCATGCCCCGATCCCGCGCACGACCCGGCCAACACCGTTTACGGCACCATCGATCACGGGTACGTCGAACCCAAAAGCAGCGGCGGTGGCAGCCTTCTTTCCCGGGGCGACGAGAGTCCGCCCGTATAGGTCGTCAACCCCATAGGCGTCTTCCCACCAACCCCAGATCGGCTGAAGCCCAACTTCGAACCGCTGCCAATCTTCGGCCGGACGACGATACAAGAGCCAGGCCGCAAAGATCCCGGCGGCACCCGCCAGAACAGAGAGCAGAGCGAGCACCACGAGGGTCCACACGTTCTCGGGTGGGTGTTGGAGACTTATCAACTCGAAGCTGGGCTCGAGGAAGCTCTCCAAAGTCAGACGGAGCGGGGTGTTGATCAGGCCGCCAAACGTGACCAGAGCGGCGAGGAAAATGAGGGGCACAGTCATAACCCGTGGTGACTCGTGTGGGTCCACATTCTCATCCCATTGGGACTTGCCGAAAAAGACGAGCATGAAGAGTCTCATCATGTAGAAGCCGGTTATCACGGCAGTTACCAGCCCAACTATCCAAAGGACGGAGAACCATCCGCCCCTTTCGAAGACAGAGGCAAGAATCTCGTCTTTGGACCAGAAACCAGCAAATGGTGGGATGCCGGTAATGGCCGCTGTGGCGATTGCCATCATGATGCCGGTGACGGGCATCTTCTTGAAAAGCCCGCCCATCTTTCCCATGTCCTGCTCGCCGTTCATGGCGTGGATGACCGACCCGGCACCCAGGAAAAGAAGGGCTTTGAAGAAGGCGTGAGTCATCAAGTGGAACAATCCTGCAACGTATGCGGTGGTCCCGACTGCAAGGACCATGTATCCGAGTTGGGAGATGGTCGAGTAGGCCAACACCCTCTTGATGTCGCGTTGGGAGACGGCGATGGTCGCCGCCCAGAGTGCCGTAAGGACACCAATGGTGGCCACGATTGTCTGAGCAATCGGAGACAACTCGAAGATGGCGGCGGACCGGGCAATGAGGTAGATACCTGCGGTCACCATCGTGGCGGCGTGGATGAGAGCCGAGACCGGTGTGGGGCCTTCCATGGCATCGGGCAGCCACACGTATAGAGGTATCTGAGCGGACTTGCCTGCAGCTCCGACGAAGATGAGTAGAGCAATGGCTGTCGCCAAGCCCGTGGTCAGCTCAGCTCCGGCCCGCTCGAAGACTCCGGTGTAGGAGAGAGTGCCAAAAGCTGTGAACACCAACATCAGCGCGATGAGGAAACCGAAGTCACCAATCCGGTTGACGATGAAGGCCTTCTTCGCGGCGGATGCAGCCGAGGGCCTTACGAACCAGAAGCCGATGAGCAAGTACGAACTAAGACCCACCAACTCCCACCCGAGAAAGAGCATGGCGTAGTTGCCGGCGAGGACGAGGATCAACATCGAAGCGGCGAACAAGTTGAGATAGGTGAAGAAGCGGGGGATTCGCTCGTCGCCGTGCATGTAGCCAATGGCGAACACGTGAATCAGGGCGCCGACTCCGGTGACGATCAGCGTCATGAACGCGGCCAGGGGATCCCAGAGCATCTCGAGGTTGGCGCCGATCGCCGGCATCCATTCCCAGAGCAGGACGGTGGACCCGCTCTCACCTCCCTGGAAGAAGGGAATCGCAGCAATGAGTGCCACCACGAAAGACGATGCGATGGCCCCTGATGCCAGCCAGCCGCTCCAGGGCTCTCTCATGTAACGACCAAAGAAGTGAAGGAACACGGCCCCGAGAAGAGGCAGCGCTATGACTAGCCAAATGACCTCGGTCATACCTAGCCCCTCAACTCGGAGAGTTCGTCAACGGAAGCGGTTGCTCTTCTCCGGAAAATGGCCACGATGATCGCCAGTCCGACAACGACCTCTGCGGCTGCCACCACCAAGACAAAGAAGACCGCTACCTGGCCGTTCAGATCATTTAGTGCTCGACCAGCAGAGATCAGAGTCAGATTCACGGCATTGAGCATGAGTTCGATGCACATGAACATCACCAGTGCGTTGCGACGCAGTAGCAGACCAAGGGCGCCAATCAGGAAAAGAGCGGCCGCCAGGGCCATGTACAAACCCGCTCCAACGATCACGCCTGCCCCCTGCGGTAGTGAGCCAGGGCGATCGCGCCCGCGGCGGCAACGGTCAAAAGCAACGCCGTCGCCTCGAAGGCAAGCACCCAGTCGGTGAACAGCGGCTCAGCGATGGCCTGAATGGTTCCGTTGGTCGCTTCCGGGATGGTATCCGCCGCTGCCGGAACCCAATCGAAGTTGCCGAAGACGGTCAAGGCTCCAGCGAAGAGAATTATCAGACCCCCAAGGCCTCCGACGAAGGCCCGTTGATAAGGCAGCTTCTCGTCCCAGTCCTCTGACTTGTCAACTCCGATCAGCATGATCACAAAAAGGAAGAGAGTGAGGACTGCTCCTGCATAGACGACCACCTGGACAGCGGCTACCAGGTGAGCCAGTTGCAGCACGTAGAGAACGGCAATCGAGAACAGAGTCCCGAGGAGCCCCATCGCTGAATAGACCGGGTTGCGAGCAGCCACGACAGTTATCGCTCCAGCGAGGGCGCCCACCGCCATGAGGATGAAGAGGATCGGCTCAGCCATCGTTGTCCTCGGCGGCTGATAGCACGTCGAGCTCGCTCTGGTCGGGCTCGGGGGCCCAGTCCGCCGGACCAGGGGTTCCCTGCCACATCTTCACACCCTGGTAGGCGGCCACGCCGGACGGGGCGGTGGCTCGAACCCAACCATCGGCGACCGCAAGCTCATCCATGTCGGCCAGTTCGTCATCGGGGAACATATGAGGAACTCCCCCTTTCTCGTCCATGAGCAGGGTCTCTCTGGTGTAGATCGCGTCCTCGCGGTTTGTGGTCGACATCTCAAAGAGGTGAGTCATCGTGATGGCCTCGGTCGGACACGCTTCCACGCAGAGCGCGCAGAAGATGCAGCGGAGCATGTTGATCTCATAGACGAAACCGAACCGCTCACCAGGTGACGTTGGGTTATCGGGATCGTTGTCCATCCCGCGGACGTAGATGCAATTGGCAGGGCAGGCTCCAGCGCAGAGCTCACATCCGATGCACTTCTCCATGCCGTCGGGGTACCGGTTGAGCACATGACGCCCATGGAAGCGCTGCGGCTTCTGACGTTTCTCTTTGGGGTACTCAATCGTTACCGGTCCTTCGCCAGCGATGGTGCGAAGCATCGTCCCGCCGGTGACTCTGAGCCCTTTGATGAATTCTGTGACGGCACCCATGACTAACTCCAGGGAGCGCCGAATTGACGGAAACCGATCGCTACCGTGGAGACGACCAACCAGGCGAGGGCTGCAGGAATCAGACGCTTCCAGCCGAAGGTCATGAGCTGGTCATATCGCAGCCGAGGCAATGTGGCTCGGAGCCAGAAGAAGATGAAGACGATCGCATATGTCTTGATGAGGAAGTAGATGGTGGGAAGAAGACCCGAGATGAACCCCGGAAGGAATCCCTCAAATGTCGGTCCGGCCCATCCGCCGAGGAAAAGGGTGGCAGCAATCGCCGACATCGAGAAGATGTTGATGTACTCGGCCAGGAAGAACATGGCGAAGCGCATGCCGGAATACTCGGTGTGGAACCCGCCCACCAGCTCTTGTTCTGCCTCAACCAGATCGAACGGCGCTCGGTTGGTCTCCGCGACTATCGCGATCATGAAGATGATGAACGCGGCGATCTGAGGAAAGATGTTCCATCGCGGGAGGAACGACAGGACCGGTGAGACGTCTCCCCAGGTCCCGGCTTGGCGCTCCACGATCTCTGCCAGCGAAAGGGTGCCTGCCTCGCCCTGGGTAGCAGTGAAAATGACAACCGCAACCATGGAAAGACCCATCGCGGCCTCATAAGAGATGGCCTGAGCCGTCGCGCGCACTCCACCCAACAACGGGTATTTCGAGCCCGAAGACCATCCCGCCAGAACCACCGCGTAGACGGCCATCGCCGACATCGCCAGGATGAACAGCAGTCCGATGTTGAGGTCGGCCCCCTGAAGCGCCACTTCATAGTCACCAATCATGAATGGCTTGCCCCAGGGCACCATCATGAAAATCAAGAACGCGGGGATGACCGCCAGGAAAGGAGCCAGCAGATACATGCCCAACTCGACTTTTCGCGGAATCACCGACTCTTTGAAAAACAACTTGAGACCGTCCGCCAGAGTCTGGAGCATCCCCCATGGTCCAGCGCGGCTGGGACCGATCCGACTTTGCATGTCAGCGACAATCTTCCGCTCCGCCCACACGTTGATCAAAGTAACGGCCAACAGGAGCGCGAAGGTCGCCACGACCCTGAATGCAACGATCGCCAACTCGGGCCAGCTCACGAGTGCACCGCCGTTACGCGAACCACCGGATCTGGACCAAGGGATGCCGCACCCTGCTGGTTGAACGGCACATAGACGACCCCGGCTGGAGTGCCTTCGTCGAGGACACAGGTGAACTCCCCCTCCCCATGATTGGTCACGACCTTGACGGTGTGTCCGTCTTGGGCGCCGATCGTCGGAGCGTCGCCCGGGTTGAGATGGACAACAGCACCCGGGCCAAGTTTGTGGGACGACGGAGAATGCTGCAGCCGAACTCCGTTGTCGTACATGACCCGCGCGACGTGCAGAGTCAACTGAGCCTTCGGAGCCTTGGTCCCTGCAAGGGCCACCGGTATGTGGTTTATCGCTTGAGCGCCTTGAATCGGCACAACAATGCCATCACGGTGATCCCATTCGAGCGTGTCCCAGGTCAGGTGCTCGTAGGCCGGAGAAACCGCAGCGATCTCCTTTGTAATCGTTTCCGCAGAAGCGAGGCCGAGCGAGACCCCCATCCGGGTCGCGATGTCGTCAAGGATGGCCCAGTCCGTGCGCGCCTGCCCTGGAGCAGGCCGAATCTGGTTGACCTTCTGCACCCGTCCCTCGACGTTGGTGACGGTTCCCTCTTTCTCTGAGAATCCCGAAGCCGGAAAGATGACGTCGGCATTCCGGTTCGAGTCGTTCAAGAACAGATCGATGGCGATGACGTACTCGGCGGCGTCGAGAGCGTCGACTGCAATGGACGGGTCGGGCAGGTCGGTGATCGGATCAGCTCCTACGAGCACCAAGCTCCTGACCTCTCCGGAATCGAGCCCTTCGAGAATCTGACGTGTGTCTCTGCCAATGGCGGTGGGAATATCGCCCCAAAATGCTGCGAGATTGGCACATCCGATCGAGTCGAGACCCACCCTTCCCGGCAACAGATCAGGGGCGAGGCCCATATCCAGAGCCCCGTAGGTGTTCGCCCGGCTGTTCAGCGGCAGCAGCTTGGCGTGGGTGGCCTTCTGTCGAACCAGAGCGGCCACCGACTCGGCTAGCTGATCGCCGTCGGCGTGACTTGCGATCCCCACCAGTGCCACCACTTTGTCAGCGGCCATGGCGTGGGTGACTTCGGGATGATCGCCATGGGCCAGCTCGTCGAGTAGCTGGTATCCACCACCGGGCCGGTAAGTGAGCTTGAGAGTGGCCCGGTCGTCGAGCCCGGTTGCTCTCGGATGGATGACCACGAGGGTGGCGCCTAACTCTTGCGCCGCGCGTCGCACGCGCAGGTACAGGGTCGGGTGTTCTTCCTTGAGATCTGGCGCCCAGACGACAAGGGTGCCGGCGTTGTCGATGTCGGCGATGGTGGCGCGATCTACCGACGCTGAAAGAAAGTGAGACGCCAGGGCATCGTCCAATCGGGCGTCGACATTGTTTGATCCCAGGGCCACCCGGGCGAACTTCGAGATAGCGAACGCATCCTCGTTTGTCCCCTGCGCCCCACCAATAACCGCCAGCGCCTCACCACCGTCCTCTTCCTTGATGAGATCGAGCCGGCTGGCCGCGATGTTGATGGCCTCCTGCCAACTCACTTCGACAAGCTCGCCGTCCCGTCGAACCAGTGGTGAGGTCAATCGCTGATCGGATCGCAAGTACTCGAACCCGAATCGGGCCTTATCCGAAAGCCAACCTTGGTTGGTGGCATCGTTGTCGACCCCTGTGTAACGAAGTACTTCGTTCTGGCTCGCATGGATCTCGATCCGGGGGTGTGCGGTGTCCTGAAGAGAGGAGCTTTCGACCTTCTGAAGGTCCCACGGCCGCGCCCTGAACCTGTACGGCTTGGCAGTGAGGGCGCCGACCGGGCATATTTGCACGGTATTGCCCGAGAAGTACGACGAAAACGGCAGATCCGGGAAGGTATTCACCTCGGTGGCGTTACCACGGTCCAAGAACTCGATCAGCGGGTCGCCCGAGATCTCCTCTGAGAAACGTGTGCATAGAGCACAAAGGATGCAACGTTCCCGGTCGAGCAACACGAGATCGGAGATCCTGATTGGCTTCTCGTATGAGCGCTTGATCTCGACAAAGCGGCTTTCACCCGGTCCGTAGGCAAGAGCCTGATCCTGCAGCGGGCACTCTCCGCCCTTGTCGCACACGGGACAGTCCAGGGGATGATTGGCAAGAAGGAACTCCAGGATCGCTTCCTGAGCCTTCTTGACCTCTTCGCTCTCCGTGTCGACAACCATTCCGTCCGATACAGGGTTGGTGCATGCCGTCACCATCATCGGGCCTCGGGGGGTCTCGATCTCGACGAGACACATGCGGCACATCCCGACAGGGCTCATCCGCTCGTGCCAGCAGAACCGCGGGATGTAGGTGCCTTCGTCCTGAGCCGCCTTGATCAGCAACTCGCCGGCGGGGACCTGGCTCTCCACACCGTTGATGGTGATGGTTACGAGGAGTGGGTTCGGTGGTCATACGGCCACTTCTGGGGGGCGACCCCCCTCGGTCTCGCTGCGCTCGACCGGTCCCCCCTCGAGAGGGGGGACAAACCCTTCCTCGGAGTGGGCATGGAATGGGCATCCCCCGTTTGTCACGTGGGAATCGACCTCGTCACGGAAGTAGTCCTTCAGCGCCATGATCGGAGAAACTGCCGATGGGCCCAGCGGGCAAATCGTCGTCATCTTGGGCGGCCAGGCAAGCCCAATGCTGATGCCATCTGACACGTCGATGAGAAGATCGAGATCAACTGCCCGCCCTTGGCCTTCCTCGATGCGACGCAGGATCATCTCCAGCCATGTCGTCCCCTCGCGACAGGGAGTGCACTGACCGCAGGATTCGTGGGCAAAGAACCGAACCACCCGTTCGGCAGCCTTGACCATGCAGGTGTCCTCGTCCATCACGATGACTGCTCCAGAGCCCAACATCGACCCAGCGGCAGCGGTGGCGTCTTTGGTGATCTCGAGGTCGAGGTGCTTTTCGGGGACGAACCAGGGGGCCGAAGCCCCGCCCGGGATCCAGGCTTTCAGTTCCTTGCCGTCGGGAATACCACCCCCGATTTCATAGATCAATGCCCGCCACGTGATCCCGTGCGGCAACTCGTAGTTTCCGGGACGGCTGACATGCCCCGAAAGCGACATCATGAAGGTGCCGGTGTCGGCGTTGCCGGTTAGTCCCGAGAACTCTCCCGCTCCCATCGCCAGTATGTGAGGGAGGTTGGAAACGGTCTCGACGTTGTTGACGATCGTGGGCATCATGTAGAGACCCTTTGCCGCCGGGAAGTAGGGGGGTTTCAGCCTCGGCTCACCTCTTTTGCCTTCGAGAGAGTTGATCAGGGCTGTCTCCTCGCCACAGATGTATGCCCCACCACCGAGATGAACGGTTACCTCCAGCTCGTAATCGGAGCCGAAGATTCCGTTGCCGAGATAGCCCTTCGCATACGCCTCGTCGACTGCAGCCTGGACCCTGCGCGCAGGCTTGGGGTACTCGCCCCTCACATAGACAAAGGCGTGGTGAACCTCATTGGCGATCGAGGTGATGATGATCCCCTCGATCATCTGATGGGGATCACGCTCCAGGAGCTGGCGGTCTTTGAATGTCCCGGGCTCCGACTCATCGGCGTTGACGATGACGTAGGCGGGTCGTGCCGGTGCCAGGAAGCTCCACTTGAGACCGGCGGGAAATGCCGCACCACCCCGGCCAAGCAACCCGGATGTCTTGATCTCCTCGACGAGTTCGTCACGAGTCAGCCCGAGGGCCCGCTTGCTCTGCGTGTAACCACCAGTGGACTCGTACCTACTGATCGTGTGCGAGTCGTCCGGATGGTCGATCATCCTCCTTGTAAGCAAAAGCGGTGTTGTCAATCCGCCACCTCGCTGCCGACGGTGCCCAACGGCTGGAATGCCGGGTATGGGCCGATGGCGCCATGTTCCTCGCTGATACCCCAATCGAAGCTGCGTCTGGCACCGAACAGCTCTTGCATCTCATCGGAGTTCACCACGTCAGGACGTGCGCTCTTGAGCCACTGCACCAACTCCCGCGCCTTCTCCGGGGAGACACCCTCGATCAGCTCGTAGTTGACCTGAACGGCGGGGGCGGCTCCGCAGGCGCCGATGCATTCGACATGTTCGACTGAGAGAAGGCCCTCGTCGTCGGTCTCTCCGTGTGGCACGCCGGACTCATCCTCGACGGCATGAAGAACGTCGTCAGCGCCGAGCAGCATGCACGTGATGGAGGTGCAGCAGGAAACGAGGTACTGCCCGGTTCGCTCTCGTTTGTACATCGTGTAGAAGCTGGCCACCGATAGGACTTGTGCCGGCGTGATTTCACACCATCGGGCCACTTCTTCCATCCCGTCACCCGTCAGATAACCCTCTTCGGCCATCGCCAGATACAGAAGGGGCATGACCGCTGACCGTTTCTCCGGGTATCGGGCGATGATCTGGCGGGCCCGCTCCTGAGTATCTTCGGACCAGTGACTCATCGATCGACGTCCCCCATGACAGGGTCCATTGAGGCGATGGTGGCGACGGTGTCAGCCATGAGGCTGTCGGCCATGGCGATGGGCAGCGACTGGAGGTTGTAGAAGGAGGGTGCCCTGGTGTGCATGCGATAGGGATTGGCCTCCCCATCGGAGACCAGGTAGCAGCCCAGCTCGCCACGTGGTGACTCCACTGCGACATAAGTCTCTCCGGGTGGGACTTTGAACCCTTCCGTGAAGAGTTTGAAGTGGTGGATCAACGCCTCCATCGACTCGTCTATCCGGGCTCGCGGCGGTGGTGTGATCTTCCGATCTCCAACCCGGAAGTCGCCTTTCGGCATGACGTCCATGACCTGCTCGACGATCTTCAGCGACTCCCACATCTCATCGATTCTCACCCGGTATCGGTCGTAGACGTCACCGTTCTCCCTCGTGGGCACATCGAACTCATAGTTCTCGATGCCGGAGTAGGGAAAGGCCTTGCGGATATCCCAGTCGACGCCAGCCGCCCGAAGGGCCGGGCCCGTGATGCTGAAGGCAATGGCCTCCTCAGGCGAGATGATCCCCACTCCCTTGGTTCGCGACAGCCAGATCGGATTCTCTTTGAGCATGTCGTCGTACTTGACAAAACGTTGCCGGAGATCCACGAGAATGGCAGCGACATCGTCTTTCCACCCTGGCGGCAGATCGACCACGACACCTCCGGGTCGGATGTAGTTGTGATTCATCCGAAGACCGGTGGTCTTCTCGAAGAAAGCAAGGATGGACTCCCGCTCCCGGAACCCGTAGATCATCATCGACAGGGCGCCGATGTCCATGCCGTTGGTGGCCAAGGCAACCAGATGCGACGAGACACGATTGAGCTCGGTCATGAGCACGCGAATTGCCGCCGCCCGGGGTGGCACATCAATGTCCAGGAGTGTCTCAACGGCGAGTGAGTAGGCGAGTTCCCCATGAAAAGGAGCCAGGTAGTCCATCCGGGTGACGTTGGTTGGTCCCTGACCAAAGGTGAGCTGCTCGGCAGTCTTCTCCATCCCCGTGTGGAGATATCCGATGATGGGCTTGGAGCGACGAATGATCTCGCCCTCGAGCTCGATCTGAAGCCGGAGGACACCGTGCGTGGATGGGTGCTGAGGGCCCATGTTGACGATCATCCGCTCGTCCTCGGCCACGTCGTCATCGAACAGGTAATCGTCGTCGACCACCCTCCCGAATTGGGTGTCGAGACGACCACGCGTCTCCTCTGAAGCGATCTCTTGAGCGCCCTCATCGGTGGGCTGGAATTCCGGCTCTTCGGACCCGGCGACCCAGAGATCCAAGATCTCGGTCTGCTCCTTCTTGGTCCCGTCGCCCATCTCAGTCCACCTGATGGGATGCTTTGAATTGAACGGGGACCGAGCCCACGCCGAAGTCTTTGCGGAGAGGATGTCCCTCCCAGTCATCGGGCATCAGGATTCGGGTCAGGTCGAAGTGACCCTCGAAGTTGATGCCGAACATGTCATAGACCTCGCGTTCGGCAAACCCGGCTCCGGGCCAAAGTGGGGTCAGGGAGGCAACAGTTGGCTCGTGACGACCCAATGAGGTGATCATCCGCAGCCGAACGCCGAGGCTCATCGAGAGCAGATTGGCGATGACCTCGAAACGATCGGACCGCTGCCGCATCCAGTCGACTGCTGTCACGTCGGCGCACACCTCGAAGCCATGGTCCCTGGCGGCCTCCGCGAACGCATACCAATCGTCTACCGGCACGCGAGCAACATCCTGACCGTGAGACTTCTCCCAGATGACCTGGGAGAACTGACCTGAGAGCGTATCGAGAACGGGGATCATCGCTTGATCTCCCCGGCCATGATCTTGTCGTGAAGTGTGAGAATCCCATGCATCAGGCTTTGCGGGCCCGGCGG
>QIDW01000474.1 GCA_003230435.1 Acidimicrobiia bacterium
CGGCGGAGACCGCCATGAGGATCGCGGAGACTCGAGCGGCCGGTGGGCGGGTGGTGGCGGTCGGTACGACGGTCGTCCGCACTCTGGAGTCGATGGCCGATGGTCGGGGAGATGTTCGTCCGGGGAGCCGCCAAACTGACCTGTTCCTTCGTCCTGGTGCCAGATTCGAAGTGGTTGATGCCCTGGTCACCAATTTCCACATGCCTGCGTCGACGCTCCTCGTCCTTCTTGCGGCCTTCATGGGAGCGGGCTGGCGTGAGGTCTATGAGACCGCTCTCGCTCGGGGGTACCGGTTTCTCTCCTTTGGGGATGCTATGTATGTCGAGCGGGCCGGAACCCGCGAGGAAGAGACGTAGCCTGGCTGCCATGCCCGCGGTCACCTGGAACTCGACAGCTACCGATGGAAAGGCACGAACCGGTTGGCTCCGCACCTCACACGGAAGAGTGCAGACACCAGCCTTCATGCCCGTCGGCACCAGAGCGGCCGTCAAGGCGGTCGACACTGATGATCTGATTGCCGTCGGAGCGGAGATCATTCTCTCCAACACCTATCACCTGATGCTTCGGCCGGGGGCCGACTTGATCGCCGACCTCGGCGGACTGCACGGATTCATGGGATGGGACCGGCCGATCCTCACAGACTCTGGCGGCTTCCAAATATTCTCGCTGACTCCGAAGGTGGATGAGCAGGGAGCAACCTTCAAATCGATCTATGACGGTTCCAAGATCCACCTCACACCGGAGGAAGCCGTCGGTGTCCAGCAGAGGCTCGGTCCCGACATCGCCATGGTTCTCGACGTATGTGTCGGGCTTCCTTCTCCTCGAGAGCTCGTCGAGACCGAAATGCGACGCACCCTCCGGTGGGCGGAACGATCTCTCGGGGAACATACTCGGGAGGATCAGGCCCTCTTTGGCATCGTTCAGGGAGGTATTGACGACGATCTGCGAGCCGAAAGCGCGCGAGAGACAGCCGCTCTCGGGTTTGCCGGTTTTGGTGTCGGTGGGCTCTCGGTGGGGGAGTCGGCAGAAGATCGAAACCGTTCCCTCGACACGGCATTCGCCGAACTACCTGATGACAAACCACGTTACGTAATGGGTCTCGGTGACACAGACGGGCTGCTCGACGCCATCGCTCGGGGTGCCGACATGTTTGATTGTGTTATACCGACGCGTCTCGCCCGTCATGGAAAGGCCCTGTCGGCGACCGGGGACTTCAACATCAATCAGGTCCGCTACGAGGCGGACGACGGTCCGGTTGACCCCGATTGTGGCTGCCACACCTGCGCGAATCACTCGAAGGCCTACCTTCGCCACCTGATCAGGATGAACGAGTTGAGCGCTCATCGTCTGTTGTCCATTCACAACCTCCAATACACCCTCGATCTGGTGTCTTTGGCTGGCGACGCGATTGCCCAAGGTCGGCTTGATGTCTTCATCTCCGACGTGCGCGGTAAACGCCAGGATGGTTCGTCGTAGAGGCATTTTCTGGCCTAACCTCCCATTTTCCAACCATCCACGGAGGAACCGTGAGTTTTGTCGTGTTTGCCCAGGAATCCGGAGGATTCGGAGGCACGGGCTCGTTGATTTTCTTAGCGCTGATGATCGGCGTCTTCTACTTTCTGATCATCAGGCCGCAGAGGAATCGGTCCAAAGCGCAGAAGGAACTTTCCCAATCGCTTGACATCGGGCAGGAGGTGCGCACGATCGGTGGCATTCATGGCACTGTCGCCTCTCTTGACGATGACAGCGTCGTCCTCACTGTTGAGGACGGTCGGCTTCGAGTGTCGCGGCGCGCCATAGGCAGTCGCGTAGGAGACGAAGCCTGACGTGACCCGGCGCGTAGTTGGGCTTGTCGTCGTCCTCGCCATTGCATGGGGAGGACTTGCGGCCACCATGGCCCTTGGCCTCACACCACGCCTGGGTCTCGACCTTCAGGGCGGCACTGCGGTGGTCCTGACGGCGCCCGAGGGCACCGACCCCGACCTCGTTGAGGTCTCTGTCGACATCATGACCCGTCGGATCGAGGACATCGGTGGTGTTCAAGAGCCGGACATTGCTATCTCCGGCGACAACACCGTTGTGGTCCAGCTACCCGGTGTCGAGGATGAGCAGAGAGCCATCGAGGCGGTGGGTCAGACCGGAGATCTTTCCTTCCGGCCTGTTCTCGACGCAATACCCGGGGAGATCGGTCCTCTGGCCGGCACCAACACGCCTGAAATCAACGACGCGACCGGGCTCACCATCAAGGACGATATCAACGATGAGGCCTATCTCCTATACCCGGCCGACTTTGGGTCCCAGGTCCTGTTTCTAGGGCCGGCCGGCATGGTTGGCGAGGACGTCGCCGACGCTGTTCCTGTTTTTGACACACAATCGGCTGGTTGGGCGGTCAGCCTCGAGCTGACGAGTGAGGGAGCGGTCCTCTTCGAGCAACTCACTGCGGAGGCCGCGAGGTATCCGCTAGGAGACCCGCGACGACAAATCGCCATCGTGCTTGACGGCCTGGTGATCTCGGCTCCACAGGTCATACCCGAGGGCGGGATCAGTGGCGGACGCGCCTCGATCTCAGTCGGAGCCGGCGAAGACGTTCAGCAGGAGGCCAACGACCTGGCAGTTGTCCTTCGTTATGGTTCGCTTCCGGTCGCGTTCGAGATCTCAGCGGTTCAGAAGATTTCGGCCACTCTGGGGAGTGACTCTCTCCAGGCCGGGATCATCGCCGGATTGCTTGGACTCGGTCTGGTTGCGATCGTGCTGGTCCTCATCTATCGGTCGCTGGGTCTGTTGGCCATCGTCGGCCTGACCGTCTTCGGCTCGTTACTCCTCACCCTGTTCGGTCTGCTCGGGAAGTTGCAGGGCTTGACGCTCACTCTGGCGGGCATCACCGGGATCATCGTCTCGATCGGAATCACTACCGACAGCTACATCGTTTTCTATGAACGGGTCAAAGAAAAGGTCCGTGACGGACATGAGATTGATGAAGCAGCCGAGGAGGGATTCCGTCTCGCCTACAGGACAATCCTCACAGCTGACACCGTCTCGTTGCTGGCGGCCGCGCTGCTTTGGGTCCTCGCAGTCGGAGCGGTGAAGGGCTTTGCGTTGGCGCTCGGTCTGGCCACGATCCTCGACCTGATAATCGCCAAGGTGTACACGCGACGTGCTGTGGGGATTCTTGCTAGAACCTCCCTGGGTTCGGGCGGATGGTTCAGCATCAAGGGGGCGGCGCGATGAGCACCTTGGGCCGACTGAACAGAGGCGAAACGGAAATCGACTTCGTCGGCAACCGCAGGCGATGGTTCACCATCTCAGCGGTGCTGCTGGTGATCGCTCTTGGCAGCCTCGGCATTCGGCAACTCAATCTCGGGATCGAATTCATAGGTGGGCTAGGCATGCAGGCTCCCAACCCGGCCGGTGCGGGTGTACCGGAGATAAGAGAGGCGCTCGATGCTGTCGGAGTCGATGACGCCACAATCCAGTTGCTCAACGACGGTGATGCGGTCCGTGTAGCCACTCCAGTCCTCGACTTGGCAACTGAGAATGAGGCCGTCGATGCTCTTGCGTTGGTAACGGGGAGCGACCGTGCGGGCATCTCCATCGAGGCGGTCGGGCCTTCGTTCGGGGCCCTCGTCGCCAGACGCGCCCTTATCGCTCTGGGGGTCTTTCTAGGTGCCGTTGTTCTCTTCATCAGCTGGCGGCTGGAGTTCAAGATGGCCGCCGCCGGGCTCGTCGCTCTCCTACATGACTTATTGATAACACTCGGCGTCTACTCGCTCACCGGGTTCCCCGTGACACCGGCCACGATGGTCGCCATCCTGGTGATACTCGGGTACTCCTTGTACGACACCGTGGTGGTATTCGACAAGGTCGAAGAGCTCGTCGAACTCGAAGAGAAGAAGTCTTACACCGAGATCGTCAACGAGGCGATGAACTCTGTTCTGGCCAGATCTCTGGCGACGTCGCTCACGTCGTTGCTGCCCGTGGGAAGCATCCTGTTTGTCGGCTCGTTCATCCTCGGTGCTCCGACACTGCGTGACTTTGCGCTGGCGCTGTTCGTCGGAATAGCTGCCGGCACCTACTCGTCCATATTCGTTGCTGCGCCCGTTCTCGCCATATGGAAAGAGAAGGAACCCCAATGGCAGGAGCGGGTAACAAAGGATTCCAAGCGCTCCAAAGCGGGAATGTAGTGATCCGGTCGTAGACTCATGGGCGTGGACCGGTTGACTTCTCTAATTCGCGACATCCCGGACTTCCCCGAACCGGGAGTTGTCTTCAAGGACATCACACCTGTTCTTGGTGACGGGGAGGCCCTCGCCATCCTTGTGGACGCCCTCGCCGAGCCCCACAAGAGATCTGGTATCACCAAGGTCGCCGGAATCGAGGCTCGCGGCTTCACCCTGGCCACACCGGTAGCTGATCGTCTGAATGCCGGGTTCATCCCCGTGAGAAAGCCAGGGAAATTGCCCCACGAGACCATGCGCGAGGACTACACCCTCGAATACGGGACCGACGCACTCGAGGTTCACGTAGACGCCGTTGTCGATGGTGAGAAGGTTCTGTTGGTGGATGACGTGATCGCCACGGGAGGCACCGCGGCCGCCGCTGTTCGTCTTCTTCGAGCCGTGGGTGCCGACGTTGTCGGTTTTGCTGTTTTCATCGAACTAGGTTTTCTGGGTGGGGCCGAAAAGCTCGATGGCGTTCCCCTACATGCCCTCGTTCGATACGACTGAACAGGGGACGTCGGCCAAATTGGTCGATGTCCTCGACGCCTTTCGTGCTCACCATCCGGATGGCGACGTCGAATTGCTCCGACGGGCCCACGACGTGGCGAGAGAAGCTCACGCCGGGCAGTACCGCAAGACCGGCGATCCCTATATCTCTCACCCGCTGGCGGTCGCCCATCTGCTCGCCCAGTACGGGTTAGACGATCAAACCGTCGCCGCAGCGTTCCTCCACGACACGGTTGAGGACACCGATCTCACTTTGGATCAGCTCGCTTCGGACTTTGGTGAGGAGATCGCCCGGTTGATCGATGGGGTCACCAAGCTGGATCGGGTTCGATACTCCAATCGGGAGCAGGCCCAAGCAGCGACGATTCGAAAGATGGTCGTAGCCATGGCCCGGGACGTGAGGGTTCTGATCATCAAGCTGTTCGATCGGCTTCACAACATGCGAACGGTCTACGCGCTCCGTGAGGAGAAACAGATCAGGGTCGCCCGGGAGACGCTCGACGTGTACGCCCCATTGGCACATCGACTGGGTGTCCAGGAGATCAAGCATGAGTTCGAGGACCGCTGTTTCGCCATCCTCTATCCCGGACCGAACGCGGAGATTCAAGCAAGACTCGCCGAGGCGGCGCCAGAACGGGAGGCGTTCATCGAGAAGATGGTGATTGAGATCGGTGGGATGCTGGGAGACGCCGGAATCGAAGCCGAGGTCACCGGACGGCCAAAACACCAATACTCGATCTACCGGAAGATGATTGAGCAGGACAGGCCGTTTGAGGACATCCACGATCTGATAGGTATTCGGGTGGTTACCCGTACGACACGTGACAGCTATGCGGCTCTCGGCCTCGTTCACAGCCACTGGGTGCCTGTCACCGGGCGGTTCAAGGACTACATAGCAATGCCCAAGATCAACCTCTATCAATCACTCCACACCACCGTGATCGGGCCGGATGGCAAACCCCTCGAGGTGCAGATCCGGACGAAAGAAATGCACAACCGCGCGGAAGCCGGCATCGCAGCTCATTGGCAGTACAAAGAAGGGGACATCGGTCAACACCTGGCAGTTGAGGTGTCGGCTTTCGACGAGGATCCCGAAGAATTCCTTGCCAATCTGAAACTCGACCTATATCAGGATGAAGTCTTTGTGCTTACCCCGGGTGGCGATGTCAAAGAGATGCCGCGGGGATCCACGGCGGTCGACTTCGCGTACGCCGTTCATACCGAGGTAGGGGATCGTTGCGTTGGAGCCAGGGTCAACGGGCGTCTCGTTTCCCTGTCGACCAGGCTCGAGTCAGGAGACATCGTCGAGGTCCTCACATCCAATTCGCCTGATTCTGGGCCCAGTCGTGATTGGCTCAACTTCGTTCGCACCGGCAAGGCAAAGGCCAAGATCAAGCACTGGTTTCAAAGGGAGCGCCGTGACCAGGCTCTCGCCGATGGCAGAGATCTCATGCAGACCATGTTCAAGAGAGAGGCTCCCGATCTCGGGCAAGGCGAACGCGATGCTCATCTATCAGAGATCGCCACCGAGCTCGGTCTGAAGGATGCTGAAGCACTCGTCGCCTCGCTTGGGCAAGGGAATGTCTCGATCGACTCCATAACGGTCAGGCTCAATCGCCGCTTGTCTCCCCAAACGGGGGACGACCTGTTTCGCCCTCCTCGCAGGAGAGGGCCGTCCGAGTCGGCTGATGTGGTGGTCGAGGGTCAGGACGACATGCTTGTGCATCTCGCACGTTGTTGCTCACCTGTGCCCGGCGACCCGATTGTGGGTTACGTGACCGTTGGGCGAGGGGTGTCGGTCCATCGTGCCGACTGCACCAACGTGTCCTATCTCGCCGCTCGACGCGAGCGCACGGTCGAGGTGAGCTGGCCCAGTGGTGACAGCGGCGCTTTCGTGGTCTGGATTCAGGTGGAGGCTTTGGATCGCACTCGCCTTCTCCGCGACGTGACGGCCCTCGTCTCCGACACCGGAGGCAACATCACGGCGTCCTCGACTGCCGTAGGGGAGGGGAGGGTCGCCGTCCTCAAATACGAGATTGAGCTATCCGATCCGAGTCAACTGGCACGTCTGCTCGGCGACCTTCGTGGCGTCGACGGTGTCTTCGCAGCTTTCAGGCTCGCCAACGACCCGGCGGCCGATTGAAATGCTGATCAAGCAGATCCCAGCCTGGGTGGCGCAGACCAATGCCTGGGTTGTCGCCAGCGAGCCTGGAGGACAGGCAATCGTGGTCGACGCGCCCCCGGAGCCTGAGCTGGTCGGACAGTACATAGCGTCCATCGACGTGGCTGTCGTGGGCATCTTTTTGACCCATGGGCATATCGATCACACCGGCGGGGCCGGATGGCTCGCCTCCAAGACGGGGGCTCCGACCTATGTTCACCCTGATGATGACTTCCTGACCCTGCACCCGACAGAGCAGTTGCGGGCCCTTTTTGGCATGACTCCACCCGGGGAGTACGACTTGCCAGAGAAGATGGAGCCTCTTGAGCACGGTCAGGTTGTGGAGTTGGCCGGGCTTTCCCTCGAGGTTCGACAGACGCCCGGGCATACCCCGGGTCATTGCTGCTTCTACTGGGATGCCGAAGGCGTGCTTTTCTCCGGTGATCAATTGTTTGCAGGGTCGATCGGACGCACCGATTTGCCTGGTGGCTCTCATGAGGCCCTTTCGAACTCGATGCGGACCGAGGTGATGACACTCGAGGACGATGTTCGGGTTCTGCCTGGTCATGGCCCGGAGACGACAATTGGCCAGGAGAGGCGCACCAACCCGTTTCGCAACGAGTGGGTCTAGCAGCCTGTCAATGCGCTGACTGGGCGCTGAGCAGAACTCTGATCGCCTGGGGCTCGCCGGTAACGTGGCGCCGTCATGAGCTTTCAACCCCCAAAGGGCACCGACGATTTGATGGCACCGCAATCACAGGTGTGGCGCGAAACGCTGAGTCTCTGGGACGACTGGTCGGGACGGTATGGGTTTCCCCTTGTCATGACTCCTGTCCTGGAGTCAACGGAGCTATTCCAGCGTGGTGTGGGTGATACCACCGAAGTCGTGACCAAGCAGATGTACACATTTCAGGACCGGGGAGGAAGGTCGGTGACACTCCGTCCCGAAGGAACCGCCGGTGTTGTCAGGGCTTATCTCAATTCGGGCCACCAGGGTGCGTGGAAGGGCGCTTATTCGGGTCCCTTCTTCAGATACGAACGACCTCAAGGAGGTCGGCGCCGCCAGTTCTGGCAAGTCGGGGTCGAGTACCTCGACGTGGTGAGTCCTGCTGCCGACGCGGAAGTCGTGGAGCTGGGGTACCGGTACCTCGAGTCGGCAGGTGTACCGAACCTGGAATTGCTGATCAACTCCCTGGGAGACTCCGAGTGTCGTCCCGGGTACGTCGCTGTGCTTCGTGACTACCTGGCCGGCAAGAAAGCCGAGCTCAGCGAAGACTCGGAGCGTCTCATCGATGTGAATCCTCTGCGGGTACTCGACTCAAAGGCGGACCATCCGGTCCTGGTCGATGCACCACGCATGGTCGATCAGTTGTGTGATGCGTGCTCGCAGCACTTCCAATCTGTCAAGACGTTGTTAGAGGGTTTGGGTATCCCTTACAGCGAGGATCATGGCTTGGTGAGGGGTCTCGACTACTACACGCGGACGACATTCGAGTACGTCGGCCGGCAGCTGGACACTGCCCAGAACGCAGTCGGTGGTGGCGGTCGTTATGACGGCTTGGCCGAGACGCTGGGCGGTCGCCCAACACCCGGTGTCGGTTTTGCTCTGGGCATCGATCGGGTCGTGCTCGCAGTCGGCGAAGTTGATCGACCGTATCTAGACGCCTATCTCGTGTCGGAGACTGGACCCGAAGATGCGCTTGCAGTTGCGTCTCGGCTACGTCGAGATGGTGTCGTTGTCGATTTCGATAGCGAAGGTCGATCGGTGAAAGCGCAGTTTCGGGCAGGCAAACGCCTAGACGCCGCCGTAACCCTTGTCTGGAAGGGGAATGGCAAGCCAGTCGACGTTCAGATGCAAGGTGGTCGCCAGGATGTGCCGCTCGATGAGGTTTCGGATTGGTTCAAGGAGCGAACGTGATGAGATCTCATGGTGCGGGGTCGGTCTCCGAGGCGGACATCGGCCACGAAGTCGTGATTGCCGGCTGGGTGCAGCGTCGTCGCGACCACGGCGGAGTCGCTTTTTTCGATGTGAGAGATGCCACAGGGCTTGTTCAGGTGGTTGCTGATCCGGCCGAGCATCCTGCTGTTGCCGACCTCAAGATGGAGTACTGCGTTCGGGTGAGAGGCGAGGTTCGCTCTCGACCGGCGGGAACCGAGAACCTGGATCTGGCAACGGGAAAGATCGAGATCGGCGTTGACGAACTCGAGGTTCTGGCGCCCGCCAAGACGTTGCCTTTCATGATCGACGACCGCACTGACGTCGACGAGGCCGTTCGGCTGCGCCATCGTTATCTCGATCTGCGGCGTCCGCGCATGGCCGCCAATCTCAAGGCCAGGTCCAAGGCGACGGCGACGATCAGACGAACGCTCGACGACTTGGAATTCCTCGAGGTCGAGACGCCGACGCTCATCAACTCGACGCCGGAGGGAGCCAGAGACATGCTTGTGCCTTCCCGGTTGCGGCCGGGCGAGTTCTACGCGTTGCCGCAGTCGCCACAACTCTTCAAGCAGCTGCTGATGATTGCGGGTGTTGAGCGCTACTTCCAGATCGCCCGTTGTTATCGGGACGAGGACTTCCGCGCCGACCGCCAACTCGAATTCACCCAACTCGATCTCGAAGGCTCGTTCTGGGATCGAGATGAGGTCCTGGCGACCATCGAGGCGGTGCTGGCTGCGGTCACCAAGGAGATTCGCGGCGTCGACGTGCCACGTCCGTTCCTCCGTCTCACCTGGCACGAGGCGATGGACCGATATGGCTCCGACAAGCCGGACATGAGGTTTGGTATGGAGATAGTCGACCTCTCTGGTCTGTTCGGAGAGTCGGAGTTTGGTGTTTTCAAAGGTGCGCTCGAGGCGGGCGGGACCGTTCGGGGAATCAACGTCGGGCCCCAGGAATGGTCTCGGAGTCGGGCCGATGCCATGACCGAGCGTGCGAAGGAGCTGGGCGCCAAGGGTCTGGTCTGGATGGTGGTCGAAGACGACGGCTCTCTTCGCTCCCCTGTTGCCAAGTTCTTGGGCGATTCCGAGATCGAAGGCATCAAATCCCGGATGGAGGTCTCTCCGAGCGACGTTCTTCTGATCGCCGCGGACCGGTGGCGTACAGCCGTGGGGGTGTTAGGTGGTTTACGTCTCGACCTCGGCAAGCCGGAGAATCACGATGATCTGGCCTACCTGTGGGTCGTCGATTTCCCCTTGTTCGAAGAAGGCGAAGATGGCTCGATCACCTTCTCCCACCATCCCTTCACATCGCCAACGTCGATTGATGACATGGCCAACGACCCCGCAAACGCCATCTCAAAGGCGTACGACGCTGTTCTCAACGGCGTCGAGTTGGGTAGCGGATCGATCAGGATCCACGATCCAAAAGTGCAGCGCCAGGTCTTTGAGATCTTGGGAATCGACGGAGATACAGCGGAGCGGCGCTTCGGCTGGTTTCTCGAAGCGCTCGAATACGGGACGCCCCCCCACGGAGGGTTTGCGTTTGGTGTCGATCGGTTGGTGATGGTGCTTCAGAACGAGACCTCGATTCGAGAAGTCATCCCGTTCCCAAAAACTCAGACTGGGCTCGACCCGATGACCGGTGCACCAACATGGGTCGACGAGGATCAGCTCGCTGAGCTTGGTGTCGATCTAACGGCTGAATCAAAGCTGCGCCGGGATGAGACAAACAGCGAGACAGGCGAAGACGGTTCTAAAGGCAGCGGATAACCAAGGGGGGATCGTTACCCTCGCCCTCATCAGCGACACCGGGAACCTCCTTGGATAGCAATCAGATTCGTCAGGCCTTCACAGATTTCTTTGCCGAGCGCGAGCATGAGGTGCGACCGTCGGCGTCGTTGATCCCTGTCGACCCGACACTGCTGTTGACCAACGCCGGAATGGTCCCCTTCAAGCCTTACTTTCTAGGCGAGGAGGTGGCTTCGGGCCGTCTCCGTTCAAAAGTGCGTACGGACGATCGACATCGACATCATTGGCACCACAAAACGCCACCTCTCCTTTTTCGAGATGATGGGCAACTTCAGCTTTGGTGACTACTTCAAGGAGAAGGCCATCCCCTGGGGCTA
>QIDW01000346.1 GCA_003230435.1 Acidimicrobiia bacterium
ACAATGGCGGTAAGTGGCGTTCGAATCTCATGAGAGACCGAAGCAAGTAGCCGCTCTTTGGATTCGTTCGATTCTCTGAGCTCCTCTGCATCTTCCTGGCGTCGCCAGTAGGCGCTAATCATGTGTGACGCGCGCCAGAGTGTCTGGATCTCGGCGTCGCTCCATCGACCGTCGTCGGTGTACAGGATGAAGCCGATCGAGCCCCTGAACTCGCCGGAGATAAAGATCGGGACTGTGGCCTCGGAGTAGATGCCGTCGTCCTCATATAGGGCTTGTTCGCCTCCTTTCAGGTCTTCGGTGTGGACCACGACTGCACGGCCGGCGGCGAGAGGCTGATGCAGCGAAGGGACAGATGAGTACTGGCCTTTCTTCCACGCACTTCCGTAGCCAGCGGATCGCCTGGCGGCATCGGCCACTATTTCCCAGCCCGGTTCCCCGTCAACCTCAACAGTCTTGTCTACGTAGGCGTAGTCGGCTTGAGACGCCTCGAGCAGGGCCTTGACCGCCTCATAGACGGCAAAGGCGTCAGTCTGAACAAGAAGTGCCTCCGAGCACTTGGCAATCGCCTCTTGCAGCCGGGCTGACCGGTCGTACTTCTCGATTGCCTCGGCCAGATCGTCGAAGAGCTTTGAGACCAGGGCGGTGGTCAGAATCACGCCGGCAACGGCGGTAACGGCACGGACACCCATGACTTGAGGGTCGTCGTCGAGAAGGGTCCCCAAAGTGATGCTCCACATCGCCACGGACAGGGCAATTGCGCCCGCCCACACGAACCGGCTTCCAGCCGCGAGTGTCCCGGCAAGAACGCCGATCATCATGATCAAACCGAAAGTGGTGGTGAAGTCGAATGCTGAAACCTCAACACCGAAGAGGGCTTCGATGATGGCAAGTGACCCGAAAAAGCCCATTGTGGTGATGACAAGCGTCATCGTGTTGGGGTTATCAGATTGGGTTAGATACAGGGCCCATATGCCGAGCACCAGGTAGCTGGCCCATCGGATCGGGCCTGCAGGCGAGGTCAGGTCCGCTCCAGAGATCTCCATCACAGCCAGGGCCGGGAAAACCACGGCGAACAAAACAGCTATGTACCGGTGGAAACGCATCTGTGCTTCCACCGGCGCGCGTGAAGTCACAGAGGCTCATCGTCATCTGGGGTAACGAACCTTGATGACCAAAAGACCTATTCGTCGAGGCCGACCATCAAACGCACCATCCGCGCCGTGGCACCCCACAACGTGTCGCCCTCGAGGTCGTAATACCAAACCTCCCAGTCGTTCCAAGGAATCGACCACCAGCGGTCCGAGTCGGCGAGGTCGGAAAGGAGTGGCGTATAGACCTTTGCTACCTCCCGCTCCGACGGCACCAAACCCAGTGGAGTGGACACGCGGCCAACTACCGGCACGACAAGAAGACTGAACTCGACTGTGTCGATCGGTGGGAGAAACCCGAGTACCTCCACCTGGGAGGGCTCAATGCCAACCTCCTCATGGGCCTCCCTCAGGGCGGTGTCGACCGGCCCGTTGTCGGCGGGATCCGGTCTGCCACCCGGAAATGCAATATGACCCCCGTGGGTTGGCATCGTGTCCGGGCGTTTCGTGAGTACGACCCTCACCTGCCCGTCATCGTCCTCGTAGAGAGGTGCCAGAACAGCCGCCATTGGTTTGTCGCCGGGATCGGGATAACTATCTACGAAATTGATGGAGTCCCACATGTGTGGTTGTCAAGACTAAGGGCCTCGATATCCTGACCGGATGCCCAAGACCAACCTCGAGACCGATCGACTGATCCTCCAGCGGTTCACGCGCAAGGATGCCTCAACCCTTGACGACGCCATCCGAGCCTCCCTCGGGGACCTGAACCAGTGGCTGCCATGGGCCCGCATGGACTACACGAGCGGCGACACCACAGCCTTCATCCGCGAATCGGTCCAGGCATGGAAAGAAGAGCGCGCTTGGGACTACTCGATCCGAAGAAAGACCGACCCGGGACGACACATCGGAAACATCTCAATGTGGACTGTGTCCAAACTCGGGAAGATATCCGAGATCGGCTATTGGATACGGAGTGATGAGACAAGCAGGGGAGTATGCACAGAGGCCGTCGATCGGGTTCTGGAGGAGGGATTCGCCGCCCTCGGATATCACAAGACCGTTCTCAGGATTGCGGTCGGCAATGACGCCTCGGATCGAGTCGCCGACAAACTCGGGTTCACCAGAGAAGGCTTGCTTCGTGAAGAGTTGTTGATCAGGGGCAACTGGGTTGACCACTCTTTGTGGTCACTTCTTGATCGCGAGTACAGGGCGCTCAAGAAAAGAGAAGTGAACCGCTAACCGCCGCTGGCAATCACGCGGGCGGCATCACCGGCGAAAGTGGCAAGGGACGGGAAGAACCCGATGGCCACAGTCAGAACCACCGTGATTCCGAGCGCAAGACGTAGCGAGCCGACAGGCTCCACTTCATCGGCCAACTCCCCTATCGGGTCGTCCAGCCAGACGGTCTTGACCACCTTGGCGTAGTAGTAGAGGGCAATCACTGCGTTGATGGTCGCGATAGCAGCGAGGACAACGGTGGCCGCCCCACCGGCGATCATCACCGAGCGGAACATGGCGAACTTTGCGAACCAGCCGGCCAGCGGGGGGATGCCGGCCAGGCTGAAGAAGAAGATGGCAACAAGAACCCCAAGCTTCGGGTCGACCCGCGCCAGACCCGACCAAGCCGACAACTCGCCCGATCGCGTCCTTCTGGCTGCGACGATGACCACCGCGAAGGCACCGAGATTCATGACGGCGTAGATCACGAGGTAGATCACAGTCGCCGCGAAAGCTTCTTGAATATCGGCGCCCGCTACACCAGCGGCAGCGAAGGGCACCAGCATGAAGCCTGCCTGAGCCACCGAGGAGTAGGCCAGAAGCCTGACGATGTTGGTCTGTCGAAGAGCAGCAAGGTTGGCGATGGTCATAGACAAGGCCGCGAGCAGCCAGAGCGCCGGAGCCCAGATCTCTGCCACTCCGGGAAGAGCCAGGTACATGACTGCCAACATCGCGACGAAGCCGGCAGCCTTTGAGTTCACCGACAGGTACGCAGTGATGGGAGTCGGGGCACCTTCGTAGGCGTCCGGAGCCCAGAAATGAAACGGCACAGCTGAGATCTTGAAGCCGAAACCCACGATGACGAAGAGAACCGCCAGGATCAGCGCCGGTTCGTCGGCCATGCCGGCAGTGGCCTCGGCGAGCCCGGAGAACGTGATCTCGCCGGTCAAGCCATAGAGGAAAGACATCCCGTAGAGGAGGATGGCGGTGGAGAGAATCCCGAGGATGAAGTACTTCATCGACGCCTCGTTCGACTTGACGTCACCCTTTCTCCAGCCTGCCAGCATGTAGAGCGGTCCGGTCACGAGTTCGATCCCGATGAAGAGAGTGATCAGGTCTCGCGACGAGGCCATCACCAGCGAACCAAGCACCGAAGACAGCAGGAGGAAGTAATACTCGCCCTGGTAGTAGCGCTCCGACTCGATGTAATTGTGGGACATCAGAAACACGATGTAGGCGGCCACAAGGAAAAGGCCCTTGAGAACGAGGGCGAATTCGTCGACCACATAGGACCCGTCGAACATCGACCGAACCTCGCCGTCGAACACCAAAAAGGCCAGCGGCACCAATGCAAGCGCGGTTCCGGCTACGGCGACCGTCGCTGTCCAGTACTTCTTGGGCCGCGGCAGTATCAGATCGAGCGCCAGCACCGTCACCATCGTGGCGACGACGATCAGCTCCGGTGCGATCGCGAGGTAGTCGATCTGGAACGTCACGTGCGGTCCCTATCCTCCTATCTGCGACGCGATTGAGGCCGTCGTGTCAGGGTTGAACGCCATGTCCACCAGCGACGTGACAACATCGGTTGTGGAGCTGAAGATGATCTTCGGGAAGAACCCGATGACCACGATCAGCACGATGAGGGGCACCCAGGCGGCCAGTTCGAAGCGGTCGACATCGTGGAACTCCTTACCCTCCCACTCGGCGTTGGGCTCGCCCAGATTCACCCTCTGGAGCATCCACAGCATGTAACCGGCGGTGAGGACGGTGCCAATCGCACCTATGACCATTGCCGAGCGGAAGACACCCAGCGACAAGCCAGGAAGAGGGTTGTAGGAGCTGACCAGGGTCATGAACTCGCCCCAGAATCCGGCGAGACCCGGCAAACCGCGAAGCCATTGCCGTGAAGGCAAGTATCCCACCCATCACCGGCATCAGCTTGATGTTGCCGCCGAGTCGTGCCATCTCCCTTGTCTCATACCGGTGGTGCATCGAGCCGGCCAGGAAGAAAAGGAGACCCGTGATCAGACCGTGGGCAACCATGCCGATGATGGCGGCGTTGATGCCGATGTCGGTCAGGGTGGCGATTCCCAGCATGACGAAGCCCATGTGACCTACCGAAGAGAAGGCGATCAAACGTTTCATGTCGCGTTGGGCAAGACATGCCAGCGATCCGTAAATGATCCCGATCACCGCCAGTATGGCAATGAACGGCGCCCAGGACACCGCCTCGCCTGGAAGGATCGGCAGTGATATCCGGATGAATCCATAGGAGCCCAGCTTCAAGAGGATGGCCGCCAACAACACGGAGCCAACCGTTGGGGCGGCGGTGTGGGCATCGGGCAGCCAGGTGTGGAAGGGGAACATCGGCACCTTGACTGCGAATCCCAGGAATATCGCTCCGAACACCAGGAAGGCGAAGGTGCCGGAGAAGGCACCGCTTGCCCCCAACTCGGTCAATCGGGGGATGTCGAACGTGCGCTCACCAAATTTGCCCGACTCGAAGTAGAGGGCCAGGAAACCCAGGAGCATGAAGGCCGACCCGAAAAGTGTGAACAGAAAGAACTTGATCGAGGCGTAGAGCCGCGTCTCGAATTCCTTGGCGAAGCCAGGCACCTTTCTTGGCGTCTTGTCGCCCCAGATGCCGATCATGAAGTACATCGGGAGAAGAACAATCTCGAAGAAGATGAAGAACAGCACCAGGTCCAGAGCCACAAAGGTCCCATTCATGCCGGTTGCCAGGATCATCATCAAGATCAAGAAGGCCTTGGGATTTTTGGGTTCGTCCCAATGGTTCCAGGAGTAGATCACGGCGAGAACCATCACGAACGTGGACAGGACCAGCATCGGGAGACTTATCCCGTCGATCCCGACGTGGTAGTTGGCGTTGATCGCCCCGATCCAGGTCTCACTGACCTCGAACTGGTACGTGTTGTATACGCCAACAGAGAAATCGAACTGGCCTATCAAGACCAGCGAGGCGACGAACGCCAGAACAGACGCCAGCAGGGCTGTTGTCTTTAGGGCGGTCTCATTCTCCTTGGATATGAACCCAAGCAGAAGGGCGCCAACGAGGGGCAGGAAGACGGTCAACGTCACGCCCCAGGTTTCAAACCATTCCATTGCTTTCAGCCTCTCCTAGATCACGAACACGAATAGGGCTACGAGGATCAACACGCCTGCCACAAAGGAAGCCGCATACTGCTGTATCCGACCAGATTGCCACCTCCGGACAACCGACCCGGCACCGTCGGTCGCTGCCGACAAACCGTTGAAAACACCATCGACTCCACGCTGATCAAGGGTGTCGTAGACGAACACACCGAGACCCTTCACCAGACCGCCGACGCCATTCACGATCCCGTCCAAGACATACGTATTGGTCCAGTCGACGAAACGGGCAAGCGGACCTTTGACAAAGGCGACGATTCCGAGGGCTAGGTCGTCGATGTAGTACTTCCTTCGAAGCAACGGGTAAAGGACCGGAATCTCGAAGGAATCACGTTCCAGTTGCGTCTCCGCGTCTGGGTGATAGATAAGCCAGCCGACCACCGCTCCCAGGATCGCCACCCCCAACCCGATGCCAGCAAGACCGAAGTTGATCGCCACGGCATGGGGATCGCCCATGGGCACGAGACGAACCGCCAGCCATTCGGTGACGTTGCCCAGCCCTGGAATAGAGAGGCCGGGAATATTGAGGAATCCAGCGAGAGCAGCGGGCACCGCCAGTATGACAAGAGGAACAGTCAAGATCCGGGGTGATTCGTGGGGCGTGCCCTCTCCCTTGTAGGTCCCGAAGAAGATCAGGGACGTTGCTCTCGCCATATAGAAGGCGGTCACAAACGCCCCGGCGATCGAGATCCAGAGCACGATGCTGAGACCCTTCTCGCCCATCACAGCGAGGATCTCGTCCTTGGACCAAAAACCAGACAGACCGATGCCGGATAGAGCCAACGCGCCAACAATCCACGTCCAGTAGGTGGTGGGCATGAACTTTCGGAGGCCACCCATATCACTCATGTTGTTGGAGTGAACCGAATGGATTACAGAGCCAGCGCCCAGGAACAGCAGAGCCTTGAAGGTGGCGTGTGTGAGCAGGTGAAACATCCCTGCGGTGTATCCCCCTGCCGCAATCGCCGTCATCATGTATCCGAGCTGGCTGACAGTCGAATAGGCCAGGACTTTCTTGATGTCGTCGGCCACGATGGCGAGCAGGCCAATCCCGAACAACGTGATCGTCCCGATGACGATCATCACGATCCGGACGTTCTGAGCCAAGTACTGGAAGAGGGGGAACATGCGGGCCATCAGGTAGACCCCGGCTGTGACCATGGTGGCTGCATGCATGAGGGCTGAGACCGGAGTGGGGCCGGCCATCGCGTCGGGCAACCAGATATGGAATGGGAACTGAGCACTCTTACCGATCGCACCAAGGAAGAGGAGTAAACCGCCGACGCTGGCCACGGCGGCAAGTTCGGGTGCACCTTCAAAGGCAGCAAAGTCGATGGCCCCGAAGTCCCAACTCCCGACGGCAACCCCCACGAGGATGGCACCAAGGATGAGTCCGACGTCGGCAACCTTGTTGGTGAGAAACGCCTTGTTGCCTGCCTTCACGTTGGTTATGTCTTCCCAGTAGAAGCCGATCAGGAAATACGACGCCAATCCGACCCCCTCCCACCCGATGATCAGCTGAACCAGGTTGGGAGCGCCCACAAGAATCAACATCGCCCCTGCAAACAAGGAGAAAGCAGCAAAGAACCAGTCGACCCTGACGTCGCCCTTCATATAACCGAGGGCGTAAACGAAAACGAGGAGGCCGACAAAGTTGACCAGGAAGAACATCAAGATCGAGAGGCCGTCGACGACCCATCCCAACTCGAACACAAGACCGCTGCCGATGCGACCTATCTCGAATGTGGTCTGGTCGAGAACGCCACCGTTGGCGTTCATCAACAGCAGAACCGTGGCCCAGACGAGGTTGATGGCCAGAGCGGCCACGGCTATCTCGCCGCCCTTGTGCTTCAACTTCTTCCCGAATATCAGGATGAGGGCAAAAGCCACGAAAGGCAGGATCAACATGATCCCGGCGGTATCGGCCCACCAACCACCGTCACCGGCGAGCACTTCTTCGCTTACATCCTCGGCAGCGAGGATCGCGAGGTTGTATAGAGCGCTCAAACTGGCTACCACCTCATCAGACTGAGATCGTCGACGTTGGCGGACTTACGGTTCCTGAAGATCATCAAGACGATGGCGAGGCCAATTCCCACCTCGGCTGCGGCGACGGTGATCACGAAGATGGCGAAAACCTGGCCTATGGCTTCAGAGCTGACGAGAACCGACTCGAATGCGATCAGGTTGATGTTGACGGCGTTGAGCATCAACTCGACCGAGAGCAGGATCAAGACCATGTTGCGCCGCACCAACAGCCCGTAGATGCCAAAGGCGAATAACGCCGCTGCGAGAACGAGGAACTGGCTCAGAAGCATCAGACCGCGGACCTCTCCTCTTCTTCAGCCGGCGACAGGTCTCGCCGGGCCAGTGTGATCCCACCGATGAGCGCGGCCAGCAGGACAAACGAGACGATCTCGAATGGGATCAAGAATCGACCGAGCAACGCCTCCCCGAGGATCTCCGTCGGAACGGGCTCTCCTGTCGAGGCGATCACCTGAGCCCCAAACGCGTCAAGCGACGCCCACGCCATCATCAAGAACATCGCCAATGCGAGTACCGCGGGAAGAACCTTGTGATCGGAGCTGAGACCCTCATCTAGTCCCGTGGGGGCTCGGGTGATCATGATCCCGAAGAGAAAGAGGACGATCACTGCGCCGATGTAAACGAGGACCAGCACCCAAGCAACAAACTCCGCCGACAGCATCAGGAAGAGACCCGCGGTACCGGCGAGCGCACCGACCAAATACAAAGCTGCGTGGACGACATTATTGGCAGTGACCACGCGGAAACCTGATACGAGCACGGCCAGACCGATGATGGTGAACGCCCAGTTCACAGGTGCTGAGACCCAGTCGACGAATGTCATTTCTCGAGTGCGGGGGGATCGGGGACGGTGGTCAGCCAATCTTGAAGACGATCCATGTCGTGGAGCATCTCGCCCATCTTGGCCTCCGAATACTCGTATTCCGGTGTCCAGAAGAGAGCGTCAAAGGGGCACACCTCGACACAAATGCCGCAATACATGCAGAGGGCATAGTCGATGTCGAATCGATCGAGCTCTGCTCTGACTCTGATACGCCCGCCGGGCTTCGAGGGAGGCTGCTCCTCCTTGTGCCCCTCGATGTAGATGCACCAGTCGGGGCACTGTCTCGCACAAAGCATGCAGACGGTGCATGCATCCTGATCGAGAGCAATGACTCCTCTCGCCCTTGGCACAGGCACCTCTTTGACCTTGGGGTAGTTGACGGTGGCCAGGTACCGACTCGGCAGAAAAATCGTCTTGAACATGGTGGTGATGGTCACCCTGAGTCCTTTGACCATCCCGCCGCCGGGGAATGTCCGGTGGGCGTTGGCTGTCATCAGAGCACCACTTTCAGAGTCGCTGTGATGGCAATGTTCGCCAGAGCCAACGGGATCAGAATCTTCCAGGCGAGAGTCTGTAGTTGGTCCTCACGAAAGCGGGGGAAGGTCCATCGGAACCAGATCATCAAAAATACAAGAAAGAACACTTTGCCGATCAGAATGATCGGACCGACGAACTCGAGAGTGGATTCAGGAATGAAAGGGAGCCAGTAACCACCGAGGAACAGCGTGACGGCAATGGCCGACATGGTGAACATCGTGGCGTACTCGGCTAGGAAGAAAAACAAGAAGCGGAAGCCCGAATATTCGGTGAGAAAGCCCATGACCAGCTCGGACTCGGCGATGGGCAAATGGGATGCGAGTGAGCTCGGCTAGAGCGGCGATCATGAAGATGCCAAACCCGACAAACTGCAAGATCACAAACGGATAGCCAGCTTCGATCTGGGCTTCTACGATGCCGCTCATACTCATCGTCCCGGCCATGATCACCGAGCCGACAACAGCCAGAACAAGCGGTAACTCATACGCAATCAGCTGACCCGCCGCCCGCAGACCACCCATCAGGGAATACTTGTTGGCCGAAGACCATCCCGCCATCAGCACGCCGATTGTGCTGATGGACGAGATCGCCAGTGCGTAGAAAATGCCAACCGAGAGATCCTGGAAGATGAGCCCGGGGCCAAACGGAATCACCACGAAGAGGGCAACTGTCCCACTGAGGACGAGGATCGGGGCCGCCTTGAAAACGGGTCTGTCGGCGTCCTCGGGGATGAGGTCTTCCTTCTGGAAGAACTTGAGACCGTCGGCAAGCAGTTGAGCCCATCCCCAGCGCCCACCGGCAAAATAGGGGCCTACGCGAAATTGCATCTTGGCGGACAGCTTCAACTCCGCGAAGCCGAGCACCAGGGCGATGACTGGGACGATCAGGCCGACCAGCAGCAGTTTGCCGGCCAGGGATACCCAAGGGTTGGCGAAGAGGTCGGAGATGAACTGGGTCACCTGTCCACGTCTCCCAAGACGAAATCGAGACTTCCCATGATCGCGATGATGTCTGGCATCAGGGCGCCCTCGAGAATCCAGGGAAGTATCGACAGATTGGAGAAACTCGCCGAGCGGATCTTCAATCGATATGGCCCGGCTCCGCCGTCCGACACGATGTAGTAGCCCATCTCACCCTTGGGATTCTCGGCCCGAACGTAGACCTCGCCCTTGGGGACCTTTATGACCTTGGGGACCTTGGCCTGAAGCGGTCCTGAAGGAGGGATCTGATCAACCGCCTGCTGGACGATCTTGACCGACTCCCGTATCTCCTGAAGACGGACCCACCACCTGTCCCAGCAATCACCGGTCTCAGCGACGACGACGTCGAAGTCGACCTGGTCATACGGGAGATAACTCTCGGCCTTGCGCAGATCGAAGTTGACACCGGAAGCTCGAAGACTCGGTCCGGACATCCCATAGGCGGCGGCCACCTCCGGAGGCAGAATGCCAATCCCTTTGGTACGAGCAAGGATGATCTCATTTCCGGCGACGAGGTCCTCGATGTCGTCGCAGGAGACGAGCACCCGCTCCATTGCATCACGGGTCTCTGCGAGGAAGCCTGCCGGAAGATCTTGCGGTGTCTTCTTCGTGGTCGGCCCCGAGCCGGCATTCGGCTTGACCCCACCGATGCGATTGAAGTTCGGATGGAACCTGCCACCGGTGACACCCTCGATCAGGTCGAGTACTCGTTCCCTCTCGCGGAGCGCGAACATGATTGGCGTCAGAGCGCCAAGTTCTTGTGGGTATGAGGCCATGAACATGAAGTGGGAGGCAATCCGGGCCATCTCGGTGAGGATGAGCCGGATGTACTGGGCCCGCTCGGGCACCTCGACCCCCATGAGCTTCTCAGCGGCGACGATGAATGGGATTTCGTTGGCGTATCCGGAGACCCAATCGATGCGGTTGATCAGAGCGGTGATCTGGGGATAGGTTCGCACCTCTGACAGCTTCTCGTATCCCCGATGCATATACCCGAGCACGGGCTTCACATCGAAGGCGCGCTCGCCATCGACACGTGCGACCAATCGGAGCACACCGTGAGTCGACGGGTGCTGGGGACCAATGTTGAGTGTCATGTCTTCGGTCTCGAGCTCGACCGAGACCTGAGCCTCGCCCAGATGCCTGACCAGGTCGTTTTCCGTGACCATCAGGCTCCCGGGTTTTCCGTTGAGGGCTTTTCGGGCATGGCCTCGACGTCAACCGAGCCGGGCCACGGTTTCACCTCACGACTCAGCAACGGGTAACTCTTGCGCAGAGGGTTGCCAATGAAGGAATCGAGCAGATACAGATGGTCGAGATTGGGATGGCCTTTGAAGACGATGCCAAACATCTCGGCTGCTTCCCGTTCATGCCAATTGGCGCCGGCGTAGACCTCAACGAGACTGGACACCGAGGGTTTATCGTTGGATAGATCGGTCGAGAAGGTAACCCGACGCCCTTCGGTCAGGTCGCCCACCGTGCAAAGAAGCTCTATGCGCTCGTCGACTCCCTCCTTGAGGGTGTCGCCGACTTCGACGTCGTTGGCCCAGTCGATCGCGGAGAGCCAGGAGAAGAAGACCAGATCGAGATCGTCACGAGCCGTGGTGAGTGCATCGGCCCATTGGTCGGCGGGAACACGCAACTTGATGGTGTCGAATTGGATCTCGGCGGTGCCGCCAACGGCCTCTGCAACGTGATCGGCGAAGCTCTGAAGCGGATGGGCCGCTGCTTCGGTATCAGACGGGCTCGAGGTCACGCCGATTCCACTTCTCTTTGATGTCTTCGTTCTTGATGATCTGCTGAAGCAACAAGATCCCGTCCATCAGCGCCTCAGGCCGAGGAGGGCATCCCGGGACATAGACGTCGACGGGGATCAATTGGTCAACACCTTTGGTCACCGAGTAGGAGTCCCAGTAGGGACCTCCACAGTTGGCACAAGAGCCCATCGAGATGACGTATTTGGGGTCCGGCATCTGGTCATATAGACGACGCACCGCCGGAGCCATCTTGTCGGTGACGGTGCCGGCCACAATCATCAGATCGGACTGTCGTGGTGAAGCGGGCAGCGGGATGATCCCGAAACGCATGAAGTCATAACGAGGCCCCGCTGTGGCGATCAACTCAACGGCGCAGCAGGCGAGTCCGAACTGGAACATGTACAGGCTGTACTGCCGTGACCAGTTGAGGAGCCAAGAGACAGGCTTTGGCACCCCAAACTTCTGGACTACTCCCACCGAAGCACTCCCTTGCGGATGGCATAGACCAACCCGAGCACCAGCATGCCGATGAAAAACAGCATCTCCACGAGGCCAAACACCCCCAGATCCTCGAGGAGGATCGCCCAGGGGAAGATGAACACCGCCTCGACATCAAAGATGATGAAGAGGAGGCCGAACACGTAGTAGCGAACATAGGACTGGCTCCACCCCGAGCCAACCGGGTCGACACCACATTCGTAGGTGAGTTGTTTGGCTTTGGTGGGATTATTGGGTCGGAGAATCGACGCAACACCCAGCATCATGAGGACCAGGACAGCACCAAGGGCGGCAAAAGCGCCCACGGTCAGATAACTCTCGAAGTAGGTGCTCATAGTCGTTGAAAAGTCAGCGTATTCACGTTGGAGCGCACTTCCTGATCGAGGGCAGGACCGGCGGCGAGTATACGCATGGCCCCGGTGCTGGTCGCAGTCACGGTTCACCAATGACCGACGGGTCAAATCAGGTAACACGCTCCTAACCTGCCAACGATGTCGGTAGTCCACTCTTATGACGGCGCCGGGCTCGTCAATCTCATGGCGGAACTCGAGTTGAAGCTCACCGGCCAGTCGGCGTTCCGCGGGCTGGCGCCTGGTCTGGCGGCTTCGATTCCGGAGGCTGACACATACGTCCTGGTGCTCTTCGACGGGCTTGGCGCTGCCCAACTTGGTGACCCCGGTGCAACAACGCTTGCCACATCGAGGAGTGGAACTCTCCACGCGCCATTCCCAACAACGACAAGTGTCTCTCTGGCCACCATCGCCACCGGTTTGCCACCGTCGAAACACGGACTGGTGGCCCACCTCATGTGGATGCCCGACGTAGGCAAGGTTGTCAACAGTCTGAAATGGGTAACACCCACGGGAGAGTCTGTGTCCTATGGCTATTCCTCGGTGCTCCCGTCACCAAACCTCTGGGAGCGCCTCCGCTCTGCCGGCATCGAGCCGATCACTGTCCAGCCAGGTGACTTCTCGGGCTCCCCACTCTCCCGAGTTCTCTACCGGGGCGCGAGATTCGAGGGTGCCTGGGACGAAGAGGACCTGATAACAGCAACGGTCCAACTCGCCTCCGAGCCGCGGCGGCTCATCTTCACCTACGTGCCCCATGTCGACTTCGCAGGGCACGTGTTCGGACTCGAATCCAGCGAGTTCGCCGAGGCGATGAAGGTCGCCGTGGGTGTGTGGGAAGGGCTCGCCTCACAGCTACCGCCCGGAGTGGCGTTGATCGGCACCGCCGACCACGGCCTTCTCGAGTTCACCGACGACCAGAAGCAGCTGATTCGCGACCCTCGCTTCGACGAGCTCCGCTTTGCCGGGGACACCCGTGGGTTGCATCTGTGGGGTGACGAAAGGCTGATGCACGACCTGGCTGAGCTCACCGGAGGGTCTCTGGTTGACGCCGTCACTCTGATCGGACCGGATCCGACTCCCGAGGCCCTGTCCCGTCTTGGCGAGCAAGTGTTGCTGGCGCCCGACGATCGAGCATTCATCCCCAAGGGTTTTGACAAGCGACTTCGTTGTTATCACGGCGGATTGTCGACTGCCGAGATGGAGATACCTCTTCTGGTGGGTTGAGTAGGCCAACACCCCATTAGCGTCAAAGCCGTGACACATCTGTACGCCGACGTAGACACAGAACAGGTTGACGATCTGGAAAGAGTTCGTCAGCTTCACCGTGTCCGCCGGGGCTCCGCTACGGGATTGGCGTGGGAGTACGTGGATGTCGGTGACGGTCCCAGCATCCTGTTTCTCCATGGAATGGCAGGTGGTTATGACATCTGGTTTCAACAGCTGCTGGCGCTGAGCAACCGCCGACGGGTTCTGGCCGTGACGTACCCGCCGATCGGATCGTTGGAAGAGCTCACGAGCCAACTCATCGAGCTTCTCGACTCACTGGAGGTTGAAACCACATCTTTGGTGGGAAGCTCACTTGGCGGGTACATAGCGCAGTATCTGGTCGCCCAGTATCCCGATCGAGTGGAGCGCGCCGTCTTCGCCAACACCTTCCCGCCCAACGATCAGCTTGTCCGTGAGCACTCTGGCCGACTGCGTCTCGCCAAGCTGGCGCCGGCCCGAGTCGTGATGAAACAGCTCCGCAAGAATGTGGACGACGCGATTGTGCCCGCGGCAGGAGGATCGGCCCTCGTTCGCGCCTACCTGCTCGAGCAGGCCGCCGGACGGATGTCAAAGAGCCAGTTCGTGGCCAGATTCGCCTGTGTGCTCGACTCGTTCGAACCGCCCGTGCCCGGAAACATCCCGGTGATGCTGGTCGAGACGGCCAACGACCCCCTCGTTCCGGCAGATCTACGACAAATGCTGATAGAGACCTATCCCGAGGCAGCATTGGTGTCACTGGACGACACCGGTCACTTCCCGTATCTCAACGCCCCCGAGTTATACAACGCGCTGCTGGAGGAGTTCTTGGGCTAGTGAGGCCACTACCCCACCCGCGACAACCACTCCTCGGCGATATCAAAAAAGGGCTCTCGGCGATTCTCTAGCTCTTCGACAATCCGCTTGGTCTCCGCCTCGGCCCGAAGGATCATCTCCTCGGTATAACCGTATTTGACTTGATGGATCTGGAACTCGTCCTCGTCCTCGATCTCCACATCTCCGTTCTGATGGACGATCACGTCTAAATCCAGATCGATCATCTCATAGCGGTTCTCCGAGACCCATCTCGGTGGGGTGGTTATGTCGACAAAATGTGAGAATTGGGTCATGGCGCCGTTGTAATGAAGATGCCACCAGCCCTCATGAGGAGCGCAGAAGACCCCATCCTCCCGAGTTGGCCGGACCGACTCCCTGCCCTTCCAACGTTTGGAACCGCTGGGAACGGCTATCCAAGAGCCATATTTGTCTTCACCGAGAGACCGCCCCTCGAACCCCCAATGTGCGATGTCGGGGTTCTTGAGGAATTGGACCGTCACCGGGCGCATCGACAGAAGAGTATGCCGGTAGTAGCGCCGATGTCGGGCAGACGTTGGGAGAGGTTGTTTGCACTACCTGCGTAGTGGTAATACCTTTCTAGATCGTTCGCTACCTAACGATCTCGGAGAGTCGGCTTGAAACGTCTCGTCATCTTGGCCGCCGCTGGTGCTCTGATCGTCACGGCCTGTGGGTCCGGTGGGACCGATAGCCCGCTCATCATCTACTCGGGGAGAAGCGAGGAGTTGGTTCAGCCACTGATCGACCATTTCACCGAGTCCACGGATATCGACGTGGAAGTTCGGTATGCCGGTTCGACCGATCTCGCCGCCACTCTCCTCCAGGAAGGCGATAGCACAGACGCCGATGTTTTCTTCGCACAGGATCCTGCCTCGCTCGGCTCGGTCGCCAGCCTGCTTGCCCGGCTCCCCCAATCGGTCCTGGATGCAGTGGACCCGAAGTTCGCCGACCGGAACGGGCAGTGGGTGGGAACCTCGGGTCGTGTCCGTACTTTCGTCTACAACACCGACACCTCCCTTGAGCTGCCCCAGACCATCGATGACGTGACCGACCCCCGCTGGTTCGGAGAAGTCGGCGTGGCCCCGACCAACGGGTCCTTCCTGGCGTTTGTATCCGCGATGATCCTGGAGCGAGGGGAAGACGCGACGCTCCGATGGCTCCAGTCACTCGCCGCGAACGATCCTCAGGACTACCCCAAGAACAGCCCCATTGTCCTGGCTACCGACTCCGGGGAGATCGACGGTGGCCTTGTCAACCACTATTACCTGCTGCGGCTGCGAGCGGAAGGCGAGGGCAATAACTCGGAGAACTGGTTTATCCCCGCCGGCGACGTAGGAACGCTGGTGATGCCGGCGGGTGCAGGCATACTCTCTGGAACCGACATGCCGGAGGCGGCCCGTCAATTCGTCGAATTCCTTCTCTCAGAAGAGGCGCAGACTTACTTCGCCGCCGAGACCTTCGAGTTCCCCCTCATCCCCGGTGTGCAGCCCGCCGAGGGCCTCCCTGCCCTCGAGGACCTCAGCACACCCGACATCGACCTCTCAGAGCTCGCCGACGTCCTCGATGACGCCACGCGTCTGGTGTCCGAGGCAGGCCTCGTCTAGGAGCCCGCGACCGTGACAGCCGGGCCGCTCACTACCCCGGTCGAGGTAAGGCCGTCGCCAGGTCGTCCCAAGAAGTCAAGCCGCGGATGGTGGACTGCAACGGCGATCGTTCTTCTCCCGGCGCTGATCCCCCCGATCAGCCTGGGATGGCAGGTTCTCACCAAAGGCACGGGCACAATGTTGCCTCTGGGCCGTTTGTTGGAGTTGTTTGCGTCCACCGTGGGACTCACTCTCGCCGTGACGATCACGGCCCTCTCTATCGGAACAGCTACTGCATGGCTCACGAACCGAACCGACATACCAGCCAGGGCAGTGTGGATGATCCTTGCCGCGCTGCCTCTGGTCATTCCCTCCTATATGGCCGCTCTGACAATCATCGGTGCAACCGGGCCGAACGGCTTGATCTCGTCGTGGCTTGGGTTCACGATCCCGACTCCCTACGGATTTGTCGGTGCCTGGCTGGCGCTATCCATCTTCCTCGCCCCCATGACGCACCTGATCGTGTCACCTGCTTTGCGACTCATTGATCCAGCCACAGAGGAAGCCGCCACCAGCCTGGGCGCGGGCCAGCGCCGGGCCTTCTTCACGGTCACCCTGCCCCAACTGCGGCCGGCTCTCGTGTCTGCGGGGTTGATGGTCGGCCTCTATACGGTCAGTGATTTCGGTGCCGTCTCGCTCCTCCGATTCGACACCTTCACCCGAGCGATCTTCACCCTCTATGAAGGACAGATCGATAGACGACCCGCCGCAGCACTCTCCCTTGTGTTGATAATCCTCGCTCTCGCCATCCTGTTCATCGAGCGCAGGAGCCGATCTCGCGCCGGGTACGCCATGACTCGAGCCCGCAGGGCGCGCAGGCCGGTCGAGATGCATGGATGGCCGAAGGGACTATCCATGGCATTTCTCTTCGCATTTGCATTTGTCTCCCTGGTCGTGCCGATCTCGGTGCTGGTCTTCTGGTTGATCCGTGGCCTATCCGCAGGCGCCGAACTCGGCGTCTTCTGGGACGAGACGCTGAGGTCGCTGGGCGTATCCCTTGCAGCCGCCGGATTGGCAGCCCTTGCATCCCTGCCGGTGGCCATGGTCACGACGTGGAAACGGAACAAGCTCTCAGGCGCGGTCGAGTCAGCCACCTGGGCCATCTATTCCCTCCCGCACATCACAGTCGGCATTGCCGTCGTCGTTTTCGCGCTGACATGGGCCAGACCGCTGTATCAAACGGTGTTCTTGTTGGTGCTCACATACGTGGCCATGTTCATGGCCCAATCCGTGTCAACGGTCCAGGATTCGTTGAGACGTGTCAGCCCGGTGTTGGAAGACGCATCACGCGGGCTCGGTAGGGGACCGCTGCAAACCCTCGCCCGCGTCACGGTCCCGCTTGCCAGTCCCGGCTTGGCTGCCGGGGCCGCCCTGGTCTTCCTGTCCGTGATGAAGGAGCTTCCCGCGACTCTGCTACTTCGACCCAACGGTTTCGAGACCCTCGCCATCCGAATCTGGAGCGCCACCGGTGAGGGCTTCTACACAATGGCGAGTGTCGCCAGTTTGGCTCTCTTAACCGTGTCGATCCTGCCACTCTTGGCCCTCACATATCGTGACCTCAGCGACTGACAAACTCACCATCCGGGCCCGCGGCCTATCCAAGGCCTACGACAAAGTCGTAGCCCTGGACGAGTTCAGCCTCGACGTTTGGGAAGGAAGCCTGCTCACACTGCTCGGGCCCTCCGGCTGCGGAAAGACGACGGCGCTTCGGGTAATCGCCGGATTCGAGCAAGCCACCGGAACGGTGGGGATTCGTGGGCGTCAGGTACTCGGGCCTGATGTCTTTGTGCCGCCGGAGAAAAGGCGAGTCGGAATGGTCTTTCAGGACTACGCCCTCTTTCCGCACAAGACCGTCGCGGGCAATGTCGCCTACGGCCTGCCCCGAACCACAAGCCAGGCGCGAGTTGGCGAGGTCCTGGAACTGGTTGGTCTCTCGAGACTCGGTGATCGAATGCCAAACGAGCTCTCCGGAGGCCAGCAGCAGCGAGTCGCCCTCGCCCGGGCTTTGGCCCCAGAGCCTGATGTGATTTTGCTCGACGAGCCTTTCTCCAACCTCGACGCCAATCTGCGTGACAGGGTTAGACGCGAGTTACGCCTGATCCTCACAGAGGCACGCACCACCGCCGTGCTGGTCACTCACGATCAGGAGGAGGCGCTCGCCACGTCTGACCTGGTCGCAGTGATGTACAAGGGCCGTGTTGTCCAAGTCGATTCGCCTGCCGAGCTCTACGCGAAACCTTCCGATCCGTGGATCGCCGCTTTCCTCGGCGATGCTGACGTGCTCACTTCCACCGGTCACCGCGGCTACGCCGAGACGGCCCTCGGTCGTTTCAAGACCGATCTCAAAGGCTCGGTCGTCGTGGTGGTGCGGCCCGAAGATGTTCAGTTGTCAGTTGAAGAAACTCCGAACGCCATGGTGGCCCACACCGAGTTCTTCGGTCACGACCAGTTGGTGACTGTTGCCCTGGAGGGTGGCAAGAGGGTTCGGTCCCGCATCGGCCCAGGACCCACCTATCAGCCAGGGGACCGCGTCAGCGTGAGGGCGATCCACGCCAGGGTCTATCCCGGCCGCACCTAAGGTCGAAGCCAATGGAGTCTGTCCTTTCGGTTATTGCAGCCATCGCCGCGAGTCTCTTCGCATTCGATCTCTGGAGGGGCTACCGCCTGCGTCCAAGACCGCACGTAGCGGCTTATGCCACAGGCATGACGATGTTTGCCGTCGCCACGTGGGCGCTGTTCATCGGTGTCACTTTTGCATGGACGGGGCCCATCTACCGCACCTTTTACCTGTTTGGCGCCGTTCTCAACATCCTATTTCTGGCTCTCGGCTCGATGTTCCTGGTGGTCGGGAAACGCTCGGGTCATGTGATGACACTTGCTGTTGGGGGGTTCACCGCTATCGCCGCGACCCTCACCCTGACCGTTCCCTTCCAACAGCCTCTGCCAGACGGTGGCGTCCCAACCGACATGTTTGAAGCCGGTTTCGGGCCCAGGCTGTTCGCCATCATCGGCGGGGCTACGGGAGCAACGATCCTGATCGTGCTCGCTCTGATCAGTCTCGTTCGTTTCTGGAAGAAGGACCGGAGCATCGTCTGGGGAAATGCGCTGATCCTTGCCGGGACAATGGCCGCGGCCTGGGGCGGCACGGGTCTTGCCCTTGGTGAGGCGAGTGGGTTCGCCCTTTCTCTTCTCATCGCCGTCACACTGATCTGGGCCGGCTACCGCGTTGCTTCGGGCCGTCGACGAAGCGGTCGCCAGTTGCAAACCTGAGGTTGTTAGGCCCGTATACGGGCCTAACAACCTCAGGTTCGTGTTCCTTAGCCGCCGATGTAGGACATTTCGACCGGTGTGCCGATGCGGGATGTTTGAGAGGAGCGAATCTCGGAGTAACGGTCGTCGCGTTTCGCCCAGATCTCGTCGATGACCTCACCCACAT
>QIDW01000286.1 GCA_003230435.1 Acidimicrobiia bacterium
GACTGGTTCTGACCAGCGTCAAGCGCGTGGGCGCGCCAGGACCGATGATCGTCGCGTTCATCATCCTCATTCCGATGGCCGCCTGGGGCGCCACCGGTTTATCGACACTCAATGAAGTGGGCCAACTCAACGGTGGGTGCGAGGTTCAGGCGCAAACGTCGGTGCCGGACTCCACCAACGTCATCGACACCAGCAAGCAGAACCCTTTCTTGATCGATCCCAACGGAGGTCTTCAGTGGGCGGCTACGTCGCCTGTGGTCTTCAACAACTACCCTTGGAACATCTGGGTCGAGATTGGAGGGGTACAGATCACACTCGACTCGGAGGCCTCTCAGAACAACGACGGAGGCAGCCTGGTCAACGGTGGTGATGTCGCCAACGTCACCGCGTACGCCGCCGAGCGCGGGATAGACATATCCCAGCTTCGAGGTGTCTACAAGGTGGGTGGCAGCGCGGCCAACACATGTGACGGGTTTGGCTTCGTCAAGATCATCTCCGATCCTCTGGAGACGATCATCGCCAAGATCGCCGCAGCCTTGGCTGCCCTTCTGACGATCCTCCTGTTGATCATCGCCTTTACTGGACGCACCCGCCCCGTCGAGGTGCCAGTCGGCGCTGACGGAGTCGATGGCGACCTCTCCGGCGACGCACCTGCCGGGGATAACGGCGCTGGTGGAGCGGCCGCCGCCGGGGTCGCGGCCGGTGCTGCGGGCGATGACAATGACACCGGTGGTGATGGTGATGTCGGCGGTGGCACCATCGAGGGCTACGAACCAGGCTCCGAAGATCTACCCGAAAGGGACGATCTGGCCTAACTCGTTTTGTCAGGATCGGGTCATACCGCGAAACTTGTGGTGTGACCCACGGTCCTCTGAAACTCGCCCAAGATCTCGTCGCCGATTGGAAAGACCAAGCGGCATGCGGGGGATATCCCAACGCTCTCTTCTTCCCTGGGGCGGATGCCTCCTCGAGGACCGTTGAGCGTGCCCAAGCCGTGTGCGCTGTGTGTCGTGTAGCTGAGGAATGTCTCGAATATGCGTTCGAGACAAACCAGCGTTCCGGCATCTGGGCGGGTACCACCGAAAACGAGCGCAAATCACTCCGACGCAAGTGGCTCGCCTCCCGACGACGTAGCGCCTAGTTGCAAACCTAAGGTTCCAGGGGTCATATATGACCTCTAGCGGCTACGGAACGCGTGAACAATGAGCAAACAAGCCGAATACGTACTAAGAACCGTCGAGGAGCGGGGCATCCGCTTTGTCAGGCTCTGGTTCACGGACGTGCAAGGATTCCTCAAGTCCGTCTCCATAAGCCCCACAGAGTTGGAGGTCGCTTTTGAAGAGGGGATGACTTTCGATGGATCGTCGATCGACGGATACGCACGGGTCCAAGAGGCAGACATGCTCGCGCAGCCCGACCCGTCCACGTTTGCTGTGCTCCCGTGGCGAACCGAGCAACAGGCGGCACGGATGTTCTGCGACATCTACACACCCGACGGGGAGCCGTTCTCCGGCGATCCACGCATCGTCCTCAAGCGGAACCTGGAACGGGCTTCGGAGATGGGTTACACGTTCTATGCCGCTCCCGAGCTCGAGTTCTTCTACTTCGAAGACGCTGGTCCCAACCCGCAGGTGCTGGATCGCGGAGGTTATTTCGACCTGACGCCGCTCGATGTCGCCCAGGAGTACAGGAGGAAGACGATCAACGCCCTCGAGCAGTTGGGCATCCCGATCGAGCATTCCCACCACGAAGTGGCGCCGAGCCAGCACGAGATCATTGCTCGGTACACCGACGCGCTGACCATGGCCGACAACATCATGACGTCGCGCCTAACGGTGAAGGAAGTAGCCCTCCAAAGCGGCATCTACGCGACGTTCATGCCCAAGCCGCTCGAGGATTACGACGGTTCGGGCATGCATCTGCATGTTTCCCTTTTCGAGGGCGACGTAAACGCGTTCCACGAGCCCGGAACTCAGGGCGGCCTGTCGAAGGTGGGCCAGGCATTCATCGCGGGCCTGCTTCGTCATGCAGCGGAGTTGACGGCCGTGACGAACCAGTGGGTCAACTCGTACAAGCGCCTCGTGGCCGGTTTCGACGCTCCGATCTACATTTCGTGGGCACGAAACAACCAGTCATCCCTGGTCAGGGTGCCGTCGGTCAAGAAGGGAAAACCATCTTCGGTAAGAGTCGAGTACAGGGCTGCGGACGCTGCGTGTAACCCGTATCTCGCGCTGTCGGTGATCCTCGCCGCCGGTCTCACCGGCATCCGGGAGGGTTACGAGCTTCCCCCAGAGGTGGCGGCCGACGTCAAGCGCCTCACCGCCGCCGAACGAGCGGCTGCCGGTGCCAAACGCCTGCCGGAGACCCTGTCCGAGGCGCTGGACCTCCTCGAACAGTCAGACCTTGTGGCCGAGGCGCTGGGCGAGCACGTATTTGATTGGTTTCTCCGCAACAAAAGAGCCGAGTGGGAGCGTTATCAGCACCATGTCTCACACTTCGAGCTCGACACATACCTGCCAATCCTGTGATCGCAGCCGTCTACCCGGAAGGCTGGTCCGAAGACCTCGCCGACGGGCTGGCCTTGGCCGGAGCCACTGCAACGGCGTTGGCTGACCTCACCCCGGAAAACCCATCGCTGCAAGAGGCCGACGTCCTGATCGTCGATCTGGGTCTGCAACCGATGAGGCGCCTGCGAGAGGTGGTCCGGATCGCGGAAGTTGTAGGGTTGCCCATCCTGTTAACCGCCGCGCCGGAGCAGATGACCCTCCTTGAAAGCACGATGGGTATCACCGACTTCGTGATCACCCCCGTCGAGCCTGTCGAGTTCCGTCTCCGCCTTCATCGGCTTCACCGGAGCGAATCACCAGACGAGGTCTTGCGGTTCAAGGATCTTGTCTTGAATCCCCTCAATTATCAGGCCGCATTGGCGGACGAGCCGATGGACCTGACCTTCATGGAGTATGAGTTGCTCCGCTTCCTAGTGAGTAACCAGGTGCGCGTCTGGTCGCGGCAACAGCTCCTGTCGAAGGTGTGGGGCTACGAGTACTACGGAGGCGCCCGCACTGTTGACGTCCACGTGCGCCGTCTCCGGGCCAAACTCGGTGAGGAGCGAGCATCCTGGATCACCACCGTCCGATCGGTCGGGTACCGCTTCGGGTAGACGATGTCTGAGCGTGTGCACAAGGTGGGACGAGACCACCGGGAGCCAGGGCCAAACACTGCACACGCTTCATGGCACAATCACCGCGATGGGATTTCGAACCAAACAGGTACACGGAGGGGTCAAACCTGACCCGACCACCGGGGCCATCCTCACCCCTATCTACCAGTCGACCACCTTCGTCCAGGAGTCAGTCGAGAACTACATGGGCAAGGGTTACTCCTACTCTCGGGCCGGCAACCCGACGGTGCGTGCACTCGAGGAGAAACTCACCGCCCTCGAAGGCGGTCTCGACGCCACCGCATTCAGCTCGGGGATGGCCGCGACGGTCGCCATATTTCTCGGTCTTCTCGAAGCAGGCGATCACGTCGTCATCGCCGACGTCGTTTACGGGGGGACCTACCGTTTTGCCGACCAATTCCTGACCAAATTCGGGGTCGACGTTGCTTTCGTCGACGCCGCCAGCACCGATGATGTGCGTGCCGCCATCAGACCCAAAACCAAAATCGTGTTCACGGAAACGCCGGCGAACCCCACTCTGAAAGTCACCGATCTTGCCGCCGTCTCCCGTATCTGTGAGGCCGCCGGGGTCCTGCATGTCTCCGACAACACCTTCCTGACCCCCTACTTCCAGCGGCCGTTTGAGCTCGGGGCGGACATCGTCATCCATTCGACCACCAAGTTCCTCGATGGGCACAACGCCACCATTGGAGGCGCGGTGGTTGTCAAAGACGCCGAACTTCAGGAGAAGATCGCCTTCGCGCGAATCGCGGCCGGGCTCGTGATGTCCCCGATGGTCGCATGGCTCACGCTCCAGGGCATCAAGACGCTCAGCGTGCGCATGGACAGCCAGTCGGCAAGCGCCATGACCATCGCCGAGTTCCTCCAGGGACATCACAGTGTTGACTACGTCAACTACCCCGGTCTCCCCGACCACCCTCAACACGAGTTGTCCAAAGCTCAGGCGAGTGGTTTTGGCGCGATCGTCGGCTTCGAAGTCCACGGCGGTGTTGAGGCTGGTAAGAAGCTCATGAACGCGGTTGAGCTCTGGAGCCTTGCCGAGAACCTCGGGTCCGTTGAGTCCCTGATCACACATCCGGTCACGATGACTCATGCCGCCGTGCCGCGCGACAAGCGGATCGCCACTGGGATCACAGACGGACTCGTCCGTCTCTCGGTGGGCCTCGAGGACGTCGAAGATCTGATCCATGATCTGGACTCCGCTCTAAGCCGCGTCTAAAGGTGGAGGTGAGCCCCCGGCTCAAGAAGATTCTTGCCGGGTCAGCACTCGTCGTCGCCCTCCTCGTGTTCCTCGCTACAACCGGGCCGCGTCCGCAGATCGAGGTGTCGGGGTCCATAAGGCGTTTGGGGGGCGTCTGTCTCGAACTCGAGCGCTGGGATCTCTTCGGCTGGAGGGTCGTCGGCCAGACGCTCACCGTCTCCGACACTCAGGACGGGGTCTGGCGTGAAAGGTCCGACAGAACACCATGTGCCACAGTTCCCGAGCAGAACTACCTCGTCCGGATGCCATTCGACGCCCCCAGCGACACGTACCGAATCTGCGGCCTGGCCGACGAGCAGCCTTGTGTTGAATTCAGACGGGTGCCGTTCGAGAGCTCGCCCGGGCCCTGACCAGCGTGTCACGGGCGAAGACGACACCATCATCGGTTTCCACGGGGCGACGCACAACCTGCGCCTCTATCACCGTGAGACCGCTCAGCCATAACTTGATCGACTCGACATCCCAGAGGATCTCGGGCACCTGCGGACCGCCGTATCCATCCTCGATGTTGGATCGATCGTGCCCGATCATGAAAACCTCGCCACCCGGCTCGAGCCAGCCGGAGGCCCTCTCGACCAACGGTCCAAGTTGGTCCTCGGGCAGTTGAAGATAAGCGATGAGCACCAGGTCGAAAGTTGCAGACGGTTCCCATGTGAGAACGTCACCAACAACGAAGTTCACAGCGTCAGAGACTGCGCGTCCTCTCTCAACCGCTACTTCGGAGAAGTCCACAGCCGTCATGGTCCAGCCAAGCTCGCTCAGCCAGATGGCGTTGCGCCCTTCGCCCGAGGCCAGATCCAACCCGACTCCGGGCGGTGCTGGATCGAGGCGGTCGGCTACGAAGAGGTTTGGCTTGGCCGACCAGAGTTGGTCCGCTGACCGGTATCGCTCATCCCAACTCCCGGATTCCACCTAGCCGAACTCGATTCCCTGAGCGAGCGGAAGGTCGTCGCCCCAGTTGATCGTTGTGGTTTGGCGGCGCATGTATGCCTTCCATGCGTCCGACCCGGCCTCGCGACCCCCACCCGTTTCCTTCTCGCCTCCAAAAGCTCCACCAATCTCGGCGCCCGAGGTTCCGATGTTCACATTGGCGATGCCACAGTCTGATCCGATGCCGCTGAGGAACCTCTCGGCGTGCTTCAATGACTCGGTGAAGATGGCGGATGAGAGTCCCTGCGTAACGCCGTTCTGGATCTCAATGGCCTCTTCGAGCGTGTCGAACTCGATCACCCATAGAATCGGTGCGAAGGTCTCGTCCTGAGTTATTGATGCGTGTTTGGGTACGAGCGCGATCGTCGGTTCCACAAAGAACCCCGGGCGATCGACCCGGTTCCCGCCGGTGACGACCCGCCCTCCTTGTTCGCGCGCGATATCGAGAGCGTTCATCATCTCGTCGATCGCCGCCTCCGACACCACGGGTCCCATCAACGTGGAATCGTCAAGAGGATCGCCAACAGTGACTTGCTGATAGGCCTCAGTAAGACGACTAACCACCTTGTCTGCGACCGCCCGGTGGACCAGAAGACGACGCAACGAAGTGCAACGCTGCCCGGACGTGCCCACCGCAGAGAAAAGTGTCCCGCGGATCGCGAGGTCGAGGTCGGCATCGTCCATCACAATGAGGGCGTTATTGCCTCCAAGCTCGAGAATGGAACGGCCCATCCGCTGTGCTACGGCCGGCCCAACGATTCGACCCATCGCACACGATCCAGTGGCCGACACCAGAGGAACCCTGGTGTCATGGTTCATGGCGTTGCCGACCGTTTTGCCCTCACCAAAAGCGAGGTTGAACACCCCTTCGAACCCCGACCCTGCCATAACTTTCTGAGCGATCTTGGTAACGGCGATCGCAGTGAGCGGGGTGCGTTGGGAAGGCTTCCAGATGATCGTGTCGCCACAGACGGCGGCGATGGCAGCGTTCCACGACCAAACCGCCACCGGGAAATTGAAGGAACTGATGACGCCCACCGGTCCGAGCGGGTGCCAATGCTCGTACATGCGATGACTCGGGCGTTCGGAGGTCATGGTGTTTCCGTAGAGCTGACGTGACAACCCGACTGCGAAGTCACAGATATCAATCATCTCCTGCACCTCGCCAACACCTTCGGGGAGGATCTTTCCCATCTCGAGCGTGACGAGACCACCTAGGGCATCGATGTTCTCCCTGAGGGCATTGCCCAAGCGGCGGATGTAATCACCACGTTTCGGCGCAGGCAGTTGCCGCCACCGCTCGAACGTCTCAACAGAGTTCGCCACGACCATCTCGTAGTCCTCAAGAGATGCAAGCGTGACGGTCGCCATTGTTTCTCCAGAAGTGGGATTGATCACGCCAATGGCTTCACCGTTCGCCTCCAGCCACTCGCCGGCGAAAACACCTGAGTTGTGAGACTCGAGGCCAAGCGTCTCAAAGATCTCTTCAGCTGTCATCGGGCAGCCACCACCTCGATCTCAACCAAGAAACCACCGGGAAGGGCGCCGGCCTGGATGGCAGACCTGGCGGGAGGCTCAAAACCCAAGTAGGAGCCGTACACCTCGTTGACAGCCGGGTAGTCGCCTATGTCCGCAAGAAAGATCGTCGACTTGGCGATGTCGGAATACCCGAGGCCAAGGTCGCGGAGGATGCCCCCGATGTTCTTCATCACTCGATGGGTCTGCTCAACGACATCATCGGGGCTGCGCTCTCCCGTCGTCGGGTCAAGGGCCACCTGGCCAGACAGAAAGACAAGGCCACCGGCCTCGGCAGCCAATGAATAGGGGCCCATCGCAGGTGGCGCCGATGGGGTATGGGGAACTGATTTGGGCAAAGGGTATCGCTCCTGTTCTCTTCTTCAACGAGCGTACAACCAAAAGGAGAGGGCCCGGCAAGCCGGACCCTCAAGAGCAATGTTGAGTGAGATCAGGAGAACGAGTTCCCACAACCGCAGGAACGGGTGACATTGGGGTTGTCGATGGCAAACCCGGCGCCCATGAGGCCGTCCTTGTAATCAAGGGTGGAGCCTTTCACCATTTCGGCGCTTTGTGGGTCAACAACGACCTTGACGTTGTCGAACTCCTCAACGATGTCGTCGTCATCGATCTGAGCATCGAAATACATCTCGTACGAGAAGCCGCTGCAACCGCCGGGCCGGACGGCTACGCGCAAGGCAAGACCTGGATCTCCTTCGGCCGCGATCAATTCACCCACTTTGACGACGGCAAAGTCGGTCAGGGTGACGGTCTTCTCCGGCTGGGCCGATTTGATGCTGAGAATCTGAGTCATTTTCTCCTACCTGATCTTGTCATGGATTATAACCCGAATCAACAGGTTGACCATTCCCACTATCACGGTAGTGGAAATTATCATGTGAAGACGATGATCACACGTGAACAGGTCCTCAAGACACTGGAAGGTGTTCAAGACCCCGAGCTAGGTGGCAATGTCGTCGAGCTTGGGATGATCACTGACGTCATCGTTGATGGGTCCGTCGTAGAGATCGGTCTCGCACTGACCATCGCCGAATGCCCGCTCCGCTCACAGATCGAAGGCGATACCCGTCGACGGGTTGGGTCAATACCCGGAGTCGACACGGTGAACCTCAGAACCACAGCCATGACCAAGCGCCAGCGGGCCGGCCTCATGTCGGTAGCTCGGCAAAGAGCCCGCGAGAACGCCGAGCCGACCCAGATCGCCCCCACGACACGCGTTGTGGCGATCGCTTCCGGCAAAGGAGGGGTTGGCAAATCCTCAACGGCTGTAAACGTCGCCGCAGGACTTGCTGAAGCGGGCTATGAGGTTGGTCTGCTCGACGCCGACATCTGGGGATTCTCGATTCCAAGGATGCTCGGCGTGAGTGGGCGTCTGGAAGCGCATCCCGAAACCAAGCTCATCCAGCCGCTTGAAGCTCATGGAGTGAAAGCGGTGTCGACAGGTCTCATTATCGAGGACGAGGAGACAGCCCTCATGTGGCGAGGCCTGATGCTCTCCAAGGCTTTGGAGCAGTTTCTGAAACAGGTCGAGTGGGGCGAACTCGACTATCTCCTGATCGATATGCCTCCAGGAACCGGGGATGTTCAGATGGCTCTGACTCGAATGTTGCCCCAGGCGGAGATGGTGGTGGTAACAACGCCCCAAAGCGCGGCTCAGAAGGTGGCGATACGCGTGGCTGACATGGCTCGGAGGTCTCACATGCCTGTCGTAGGTGTGGTCGAGAACATGACCGGCGACGTATTCGGGCACGGGGGCGGACGTGAGCTGGCCGACGAGCTCAATGTTCCCGTCCTGGGTTCGATACCTCTCGACCCGGCGGTCGTCACAGCCGGAGACAGCGGGAATCCCGTGGTGCTCGCTGCGGAGCCCGGTCCCGCGGCTATCGCACTCACAGCCCTGGTGGCAAGATTGATTGAGGCCGTTCCACCTGCAGAACTAGAAACCTGCACTGGGAGGATCGCCAAGTTGCTCGCCGACCTGGAGAACGGCGCGGCCTAAGACCGCGGGCGTATTCAGGCCTTCGGTGGCATCCAGAGATCAACAGAGAAGGGCTTCTTCTCGACACCCATGACCACGAACGTGGTCATGATCTTGTCGGCGATGGTCTGACGCTTGCTATCCACGATCGGAAGAAGGTATCCGAGCCCGAAGACGAGGCTGTCCACGATGTGAGCGAACTTGCGACCGATCCCGGCACCACTTCCAATCAATTCGCCTTGCAGGTTGACCACTCGAATACCCATGATCGCCTTGCCCGGTGTCTGTCCGGTGAGGCCATCGAGGTGGCCCAAGTAGGCGATGTAGGCGATTTCGAGGACAAAGAGAAGCGTCGAGAGGGCAGAACTCCTAGACACGAGTAGCGCAAGAATGATCACCGGGGAAAGGTCGATCAGAAGACCCGCGGCTCGAGTTCCCCAACCAGCAAGGTTTGAGGGGATTGATATTGGCTGAGAGGTCGGAAACTCCGGTGCGCTCAATGCTTCTCCTACGTCGGGCGGATAACTGACCATAGACCCGGAAGAGACGTCCTCGCCTCGCAAAAAGAAACTTTGTCCGGGCCAGGGACTAGTCCGAACGGGGATGAATGGAATCATCCTTTAACAACCACTCTCTGTGGTCAACAATGTACCCAGAACGTGCACTAGTGCAACACAGGGCTGGGGGTGGGGAGGCCCTCGGGAAGGGACCCGTAAGGGTCCCTTTCTCGCGACTGGGTGTCGGCTGGGTCTTGATCGTCGGGATAGATGCCTCTTCTACCCGCAGAGCGATCTTGCCAGCGGATACGGGTTGACCGCCCCTCCACCTCCCGGGTGGAACTCGAAATGGAGATGTGGCAGCGAGGCGGAGGCATTCCCTGAGCTGCCGTTGTATCCAATGACATAACCTTGCGGTACCTGTTGACCCACAGAGATGGACCCGAAGTTGTCCATGTGGGCGTAATAGAACTCGTCGCCGTTATCGGCCCTGAGCCATATCGACTTTCCACCAAGGTTGCTGTTCGAGATTCGCTTGATTGTCCCCTCGTAGACGGCAGCCAATGGAGTTCCTCGTGCGGCAATCATGTCGACTCCCTGGTGGCGACGGCCTCCCGAGCGCGGAGCCCCCCACGTGTCGGTGAAGGACACCGCGCCGGCAACTGGGCACGTTCCGTTGCCTGACGATGGAGGGGTCGTCGTTGTGGTGGCGGTCGTCGTCGTTGTGCTGGTCGTTGTGCTGGTCGTTGTGCTGGTCGTCGTTGTGGTGTCGTTTCCACCGCCTCCCGTGGTGGTCGTTTGCGCAGCTGTCGTGGACGTTGTCGACGTCGCCTGACGGGCCGCTTCTGCCTGACGCCGCCGTTCCTCCTCCTCCTTACGTCTCTGCTCCTCCTCCCGACGGCGACGCTCCTCTTCCTCGCGTTGCTGCTGTGTCACCACCTCGTCGTATACAGACTGCGCCGCCATCAAATCCGCCTCCAGTTGGACAGTCATCACCTCGAGCTCAGCCGTCACGATCTCCTGCTCGTCAGAAGCCTCCGCCAGACGACTCGTCTGAGTTTCGAGTTCTCTTCGAAAGATTCTCAGCTGATTGATGACGCTGTCGTCGACGCCACTCACCTCGCGCACCCAAAATCGTCATCGCTGGCGTTTATCAGCACGGAGAGCGAAGCCAGGCTCGTCGAGCCCATGTAGAGCTCGACGGCGACCTCTTCGAGTCGTTGCTCGGTTTCCGCAAGCTGCACCTGGGCAAACTCAATCGACGACTTCAGGCCCGCAATCTCATCCTCGAGCTCCGCCTGACGTGCCCAACTCTCCTGAACAGCGTCGCCCAGTTCTTGAGAGTCCGCGACGATCCGGTTGACCTCTTGACGAGCGCGGTCGATGTCCTCGTCCGTGACTTCGGCGATGGCCGGTGCGGCCACGGCAATGACGAGGAGTGCAGCAAGGAGCTTGGCGAGTCGTTTCATGGGACGCCGGGTGAGACGACGGCTTCGTCGCCCTTCAAGGCTATTCGTCCTTCTTCGTTGAGCAACGTGCGATGGGCCTGGACCGAACGGGCTGCAAGCGGATGAAGCGATGAGTCGAGATCTGCGTAGACCACTTCGATCACGTCGGAAACGGTTCGTGACCCCGCTGCGATCGCCTCATAGATCTGTTCGTGGCGCTGGCGGCGGTGGGCGAGATACCAGTCAATGACGGTGTCCGCGTCGTCCATCTCGTCTCCATGACCCGGGTGCAGCTTGCTCAGGCCCTTCCCTCTCAGCTTTTCGAGCGAGGCCAAATATGGGCCCATGGCCTCGACCATCACCGACGACCCACCCATGATGTGATCACCCGTGAAGAGCACATCGCCCGCCCTGAAACACAGGTGGTCATTTGAGTGGCCAGGCGTGTGGATCACATCGAGTCGCAGGCTCCCCACATCAAACCGGGCGCCGTCCAACAACCTGATGTCCGGATCGAACTGCGGTCCTGGGGCATGCCCAACAGCGGGCACATCAAAATCCTTGGCAAGTGGGTTGGCCATCGGGGCGTGGTCGACGTGAGTGTGTGTGACCAGGACCGCCTCGAGCCTCCGACGTCCGATCATTTCAAGAATGGCTCTGGCGTGCTTGGAATCGACCGGGCCGGGGTCGATGATCGCGACCGAACCATTTCCATCGTCAAGTATCCATGTGTTGGTTCCCGGGCCTGTGAATGGGCCAGGGTTGTTGGCGAGCACGCGATCGATCTTCACTGAGTGCTCTCCAACGGAAGATGTATCGCGATCAGCGCGCCGTCGTCAGCCCTTGTCGGCTCGTTGAGCGTCCGACCGTCGGCACCTCGCGCGGAAGCGACGGCGTCGCTAATGGAAGAGCGACGTGACAGCCAGTGAAGATGGGCCAGCGTCGGGGAAAACATCGGCCACTCACCAATCTCATATCGGTCCAGGGCCGCTTCGGGTGTAACCCACGCGTAATCCACCAGCTCCTCCGCATCGAGTCGGACCGAAGGTGGCTCCTCTGCCGCCAGAAGGTAGAAACGCGTGTCAAAGCGACGCGGCGCGAACTCCGGCGTGACCCATCTGGACACCAGAACCAGCGACTCTCCCGCCAGGACAATGTCGGCGCCACTCACGTACTCAAATAGCTCATCTCCACGCAGGTCAGGTGACTCGCGTACTCCACCAGTCGTGACGAGAAGACCGGTCTCTTCTGCCAACTCCCTCAACGCGGCCGACCGATAGCCGTGGTCGTCGCTTACTCCGTCCACCAGCGTTGCTGCCAGGTCGGATCTGTCGATGGGATCGACACCTCCACCAGGAAAGACGACCAGGCTCCCGAAGAAACCGCGACTGTGTCGATGGACCATGAGTATCTCGAATCGTTCCTGGCCGGGCCGTAGAACGATGACGCTCGCGGCGGGATCGGGGTCAACCGGGGAGAGTCCCAAGATTCCATCCTATGAACGCAGCGAGTCTGACCTGGCAGAATCCCGGCTGTGACTGTCGACAACCCATATCGAGATCTGCCTTCGGTGGACCAGTTGGCCGCCGAACTGGAAGGCCGTCTTCCTTGGCCTCTGGTAGTGGATGCCGTGCGGGCCGCTCTGCAGCAGTCCCGACGAGATATAGAAGAAGGCAAACAGGTCGATGCCCGCCGCACGGCTGAGAATCTTGTCAAGACTCTCGAACGCAGCGACGGCACAAGGGTCATCAATGCCACCGGGGTTCTGCTCCACACCAATCTCGGTCGAGCCGTGTGGTCGGCGCCCGCCATCAAGCAAGCCGGCGAGGTGGCCGCCAACTACACGAACGTCGAGATCGACATCGACACTGGCCGGCGAGCCAGGCGTGGCTCGTACGTGTCGACCCTGCTCGAGGTGCTAACCGGCGCCGAAGACGCTCTCATCGTCAACAACAATGCCGCCGCGCTCGTCTTGGCGCTGGCGGCAACCTCAGCGGGGAAGGCGGTGCCGGTAGCGCGCGGCGAGCTGATCGAGATCGGAGGCTCATACCGGCTGCCGGACGTGATGGAGGCGAGTGGCTCGAGACTCATTGAGATCGGAACGACCAACCGCACCCGGGCCGGCGACTATGGGACCGCTCTTCAGCTCCACAGCTGTGGTGCGATTCTCAAGGTCCACCCGTCGAACTACCGAGTCGAGGGATTCACCGAGGAGGCAAGCATCGATGACCTCGCCGCACTCGCCCACTCGCGCGACATCCCACTCATCTATGACATCGGATCCGGACTTCTGGATGCCGATACCCCCTGGCTCGACATCGCCACTCCAGCCTGGCTCAGAGCTGAGCCGGCGGCACGACAATCACTGGCGGCAGGCGCCGATTTGGTCACCTTTAGCGGCGACAAACTCCTGGGTGGCCCACAGGCAGGAATCATCGTGGGAACCGCCGCCACGGTGAGCCTCCTTCGCAAGCACCCCTTGGCCCGCGCACTGAGAGTCGACGGGGTCACTTACGCGGCGCTCGCTGCCACCCTGGGCGCATTCGCCGGCCGGGGTATCAGCCAGATCCCGTTTTGGCGACAGGCTCTAATGTCTTCAGACGAGCTGGCTGGACGAGCCTCCGCGATGGCAGACCGTCTCGGTGGTCACGTCGAGGATGGCCAATCGACAATAGGCGCCGGAAGCGTGCCCGGCATGACAATTCCCTCTCCGGTGGTCGTCTTGCCCGAGGAGGACCATCTCTACGAGTTACTGCTCAAGCCCGATGTTCCGATCCTGACGAGACGGGAGAGCGGGTCGTTGGTCATCGATCTCCGGACCGTCGATCCTGTCTCTGATCAATTGATCGTGGCGACGGTTGATCAATGCCGCTGATCGGAACCGCAGGTCACGTCGATCACGGCAAGTCGACCCTCATCCAAAGACTCACCGGACGAGACCCTGATCGATGGGAAGAGGAAAAGAGGCGAGGGCTGACCATCGATCTCGGCTTTGGCTGGACGACCCTCCCCAACGGCACCGACGTCTCGTTCGTGGATGTGCCAGGACACGAGCGGTACCTGAAGAACATGCTTGCCGGGATAGAGGCCATCGATATCGCCCTCTTCGTGGTGGCTGCCGACGAGGGCTGGATGCCCCAGTCCGAGGAGCATCTGGCGGTGCTGGACCTCCTCGAAGTCAGCACCGGAATAATCGCGCTGACCAAGTCTGATCTTGTCGACTCCGACCTCCTGGAACTCGCCACGGTCGAAGTGACCGAGAAACTCGAGGGCACCTCTCTCGAGAGCTCCGAAGTTGTTCCTGTGTCGGGGACAACCGGCGACGGCATCGACTCTCTGGTCTTGCACCTCCAGGAGCTGACCTCTTCCGTGGCGCCGTCGGACATCGGACGGCCCCGTCTTTGGGTTGATCGCTCTTTCACGGCCAGCGGCGCCGGAACCATCGTCACTGGAACCCTCCTCGATGGCACCGTAGACACCGACGAGAGCGTCACCATCTACCCGAGTGGAAGGCCGGCCCGGGTCAGAGGGATACAGAGTCACGAAAGCCAGGTCGACCACATCGGACCTGGGCGGCGTGTCGCTCTCAATCTGAGCGGAGTCGATCGCGATGAGGTTGGGCGCGGCGACATGATTGGCCTACCGGACCAGTGGACCACATCCACCCGTTTCGTGGCCTCGATTCGGACAGCAAGGTACGTGGACAAACTCGAGCGTCGAGGCGCCTACCAACTCCACATAGGTAGTTCGGTGCACCCTGTCGAGATCGTTGGTCTGGGAGCTGGTGTCGCAGTCTTCACTACCTATGAACCAATCCCACTCACCATCGGTGACAGGTTCGTCGTCAGAGACACCGGAAGAAAACTTGTCGTGGCTGGCGGGCGCGTGCTTGATCCGGAGCCGGGACCAACCAGAAACGCGATGGCGTCTGCTCGTTCGATCAATCCAGATGCCAATGCCGATGAGCTGGCGACCCGACTTCTTGCGATCCGAGGCAGGGCCAAATTGAACCGAATCACCGCGCAGGCCCGTGGTGGGAGTCCTGTCGATGCCATCAGCGTCGCCGGCCAACTTCTTTCCACCAACGCCTTCCGGGTTTTGATCGACGCTGCCGCTCAGTTGGTGGCCGAGGAGCATGAGACACATCCACTGAGAGTCGGCCTGCCTCTGGCGACCCTTGCGGAGCGGCTCGATGTCAGTATCGAAATCGCTGAAAGAGTGGTTTCCGATAGCGAGGACCTCGAGCGCGTCGGACCCGACATCGCAGCTTCGGGCCGGGAAGTGGCATTGCCCGATAGTGCAAGAGCCGAGTGGGAACGAGCCAGATCCGAACTTGCGGCTGCGCTGGCCGTGCCGTCGGTAACCGAGTTGGGTCTCGATTCTGAGTTGCTGCATCTCCAGCTCAGACGAGGTGAGTTGGTCCGTGTAAGTGACGACCTTGTCTGGCTACCACAGCAAATAGACGAACTGCGGGGTCTCCTCGAATCTCTACCGGAGGAATTCACAGTGGCGCAGTTCCGCGACGCAGCCGGCCTATCACGGAAGTACGCAGTCCCGCTGCTGGAGTGGGCCGACAAAGAAGGACTCACCGTCCGACGAGGTGATACCCGTACGCTCCGGTGAGCCCGTTGTTGTTCTCAGTGGTTTGGTCAGCCGGCCAGGACCGTGTTCCGTCGTTCGACTTCTGTCAGCCCTCCCCAGATTCCGAACGGCTCACGAATGGCCACGGCATGGGTTGAGCAGGGATCCTGGACGGGGCACACTCCACATATGGCTTTTGCCTTCATCTCTCGCCGCTCCCGCTCCTCCTTGCGCTCAAAGGTGGAAGGCGGAAAAAATAGATAGGCGTGGTTCCCACGACACAGCGCCTAGCTGCCAATCGTCCATGTGGGCCAAACTTCTCCTCCCGCTTTTTGACGACAACCGAAACGAAGCTACATACTCGACCCGGACCGTTCAAGAAGAATCTTGGATCGGACTCGTTATATTTCGCGATCTGGCTCCAGAGGGTCGACCTCGAGGTAGAGCCCATCCACGCCGATTACGGCGACTTCGTCCCCCTTTGCGATGCCGGCCTCCCGATGTGCGGTTGCGCGCCACCGGGCACCGTTCACCTCGACCATCCCGTTGGGATCGAATTCAGTGAGAGCCCGGCCGGCATGTCCAATGAGCGAGTCGCGGCCGATGGTCTGGGTCGACAACCGCGCACGCTGGACAGTCGGCATGGCCAGCAGGAAGAAGAAAAGCACCGCGAGCACCGACGGCAGGACCAGCCACCATCTCGGATCTATCTGCCCTACGCCGTCCACGAAGAACATCCCGGCCAACTGAAGAAGGATCGCTCCCGTCAGCGTCATCACCAGAACTCCTCCCTTCTGATGGGCAACGGTGAGCACAACCCAGCCGGTTATCGCTAGGGCTAGAGCCCACCAGCGCACGGGGAGGTTGAGTACGCCCCAGCCTGCGAGAAGTAGCGAGATCGAGGCGACCCCAGCTGCAACGCCCGGACCCAACGCAAAAAACTCAAAGGTGATCATGGCAAGGCCGATGACCAGATAGAAGAAAGCTGCCTCGGGGGTGACCGCCAGTCGGAAGAACCTGGTCCCCAATCCCGGCTTACGAAAAGTGGTTGTCTTCAGAGTGACACCCTCACCGAATGTCTGGATGGTGGACACGGTGACGGGCCCATCGGCGGTGGCGAAGGTTCGGCCGTCGAGGTCTTGCAGGTATTGACGCAGCGTGGGTTGCAGCTCGAGGCCGGTCTCCTCGGCAGGCAGCGGGTCCTGGGGACTGATGATGTCTGGCCGATCTTCGCCGAGTACGACGGGATTGAAGTTACCGATCTCGGAACCGGGTGAAATCGCAGACTCACTGGCACGGAGAAGCAGGGCTGCGCCACCGTAGGCAACTGACGGTTCTGGCCCGACCCATATCGCGACCGGCAATGGGGGGCTTGCCAGCACGTCGACCAACCTGTCATAGGCCTCACCGTCGAGGACTGCTTTCGAGTTGATCTGAAGAACAGCCAGGACCTGCTCGTTGCTGGCGGCCAGTTCGATCGACTCCGTCATGAAGTCGAGTGCGGACCTGTCGAGCGGTCCGCTGACATCGATGACGTCGATGCCGCCACCCTGATCTTGAGCCAGGGCCACCATCGGGATCACCAGGAAAAGGACTATGAGAGCTAGACGCCGCACGGCCCGTGAGGTTAGGAGCGGCCGGCCGGTACCCAATCTCGGGTCTTGTGACCTTTCTGTGAACCGTTTCCTGGGCTGTGCCCTTGATTCCGTTCACAGAACGGCTTTGAGGACAGGTGGTTGGCCGGGGCTAACGTGGCCGCCCGATGTCGAAAGTCTTCCTTGTCACCGACGCCTCATGGGTAGCCAACGAAGTAAGGGCCGGGCTCTCCCTCGGTGAATGGGACATCAAGGAGATCAGCGACCCGCGACTGACGACGAGTCTCGTGATGGAGGAGCGGCCCGAAGCGGTCATCGTCGACATGCAGGTGGGCACAATGGGGGGCATGGCCGTCATCCGGGGGATAAGAGGAGAGGTTGATGAAGCCGACCGTCCACGGACCGTCCTACTGCTCGACCGATCGGCCGACGAGTTCATCGCCCGACGAGCCGGCGACCGATCAATGCGTCAGCGCTACGAACCGCGCTCACACCAGAATCCGGGGTCTCCGAGGAGGAATAGTCAGCCCTTCGTCTTCAGCCCTCAGCCGACCCTGACTCGCGCACCGGGACGATCTTCAACAAATCTCCTTCGAATGTCGTGACGTAGAGCTCGCCTGCGGCGTCCGTCCCAAAGCTCGTGATCATGCCGAGAGGGCCCAGCTGAGGTTCCCAGTCTGTCTCACTTGTAATCTGACCCTTTTCATAGGTGAGAGTTCGTACCGAACCTCCACAGAAGTCGGCGAAGAAGTAGTGACCGGCAAGCTCGGGAATGGCAGGGCCGCGGTATACGGACCCACCGATAATCGCACAGTTACCGCCCTCACGTGCGTAGTCATACGCCGGCATTGTGAACTCGGCCGTATCGCATTCCTCATCCTCGAAACAACTCGGGCCCTCGGTAACCGGCCAGCCAAAATTGGCGCCGCCATCGCTCAAGGACACGATATTCAACTCTTCGAAGTCTGCCTGGCCCACATCTGGCACGTAAAGCAACCGGGTCTCCGGATCGATGCTGATTCGCCACGGGTTGCGAAGCCCAAAAGCCCACACCTCGGGGCGGCCTTCACTGGACTCGACGAACGGGTTGTCAGATGGGACTGTGTACGGCACGGCATCGATGTCGAGTTTCAAGACCGTTCCCTTGAGAGTGCGTGGGTTCTGACCGTTCCCCTCGGGATCTCCGGTCCCACCACCGTCGCCGATCGAGACCCACAAATAGCCGTCCGGCCCAAAGATCATTGACCCTGACTGATGCCATCGGTGTTCCTGCGGAATCTCGAGAATCAGCCGAAGCGAATCCGGGTCCATTGTGGGAGGGGATGTTCCCGACACGATCCCCTCGACGATTTGAGAATCGCCGGCGTTGTCGGTGAAGAAGAGAAACAGGCGACAGTTCTCAGCGAAATTCGGATGCGCCCTTATAGACAGAAGACCGCGCTCATTGAAGTCGCTCGAGACCGAGTCCTCGATGTCCAGCAAAGGCTCATCAAGCACACGCCCGTCTCTGATCACCATGATGCGACCAGGTTTCTCCGTCACCAGCAGGGCATCCAACCCCGGCGGCTCGATGACATCGGTTGGTTCCACCAGTCCCCTCACCACTAACTCAGTCCCAAGACCAGCCAGCTCGCCAACAACGTCGACTGGAGCACCGGCATCAGGGGCTTCGGGCGAAACACACGGTTCAGTCGCGACTGGAGTCACCGGAGCGCACGCGGCAAATACGAACCCGAACACCGCGACCTTTCCCAGCAGGGACAGACTCATGACCCCCACGGTGGGTTGTCGAGTTCACACGCGGGCGGTCGTAATGGCATGTGACGATCCTCCCCTAAAAGGAAATGCATTCTCGAAGTTGAAGCGGACAGGACAGTACTTGTTGGCCAGAGTTGATAGTTATGTCATCGAGAAATCTGGGTCTGGTGGTTTCTGTCGTCGGGGGCAGTATGTGGGTCTGCATGCAATCAGATTCGGCTGGCTCGGGGGTGGAGGCCCTGCCTTGTAACGCCTGTAAACGTCAGGCGCGTTTCCTTACACCGTATGGGCTGAAATGCTCTGACCATGCTCTTGAAACAGCCATCTACGACGAAGCGAGTTTCGAAGAGGGGTGGCTGCCGATACGCATACGACCCCCAAAGAGTTCGCATCAGCCGCGAGAGCAGCCACCACCGTGACTGCCCTCGATTCGCCGAAGCCCTATACCGGTGCGGGCTACCACATGGGACGAGCGGGTTAGCACCGGGTAGCGGAACCAGTTTCTACCGAAGCCGTGCACAGCCCTGCAGAAACTGCAGGTCGCTGCACCTGAGACGGCACTTGTCCGGCACTATCTGGAACAAGAATGGGCTCGTTGGCCTCGGCCTGAACAAGCCGCCGCCCACGCAGCTACCTAGCCTCCCCACAATGCTGATCGGACTCATTGCCAACCCGGTGTCGTCAAAAGACATCAGGCGTCTTACCGGACTGGCCCGTGTCGTCGCCATCGAGGAGAAAGCCAACCTGGTGGCTCGGCTCCTCGTTGGACTGGGGTCAGCCGAAGGGGTGAGAGTCCTCGCTCTGGACGATCAGGCCGGACTGGTACGCAGGGCCAGGAAAATGGCCAACAACCTCTGTCCCGAGGTCGAGTTCATCCCAATCGACGTGAGAGGTGACGAGTCGGACACACGCCGGGCAGCCGCCCATCTGGCGTCGCAGGAGGCCGATGCCCTGGTAACGCTCGGCGGGGACGGAACGGTAAGGGCTGCCGTCGAGGGCTGGCCAGATGCTCCCCTGGTCCCCCTTGCGGCTGGAACCAACAACGCGTTTGCCTTGACTCTCGAGCCGACCGTGACAGGTCTCGCGGTGGCAACCGCGGTAGAGGAACGAAACGCTGATGCATTCGTCACCACTACGGCACTGCGAGTGGAGACCAGTGTCGGCAACGCCAGTGCAGTCATCGATGTCGTATCCGTCCGCGATCGCTGGATAGGAGCACGTGCCATCTGGGAGCCTGATCTGCTGATCGAGGCTGTGGTCACCTCATCGAAAAGAACTGCCGTCGGCGTTGCGGCAATCAGCGCAGCTCTCGCTCCCCTGGAGCCGGGGCATGCCCGATGGATTCGGTTCGGCGAAGGGCAGAGCGTGCGTGCCGTATTCGGCCCGGGTCTCGTATTCGATGTCCTCGTTGCCGAATACTCAGATCTCCCCATCGGATCAGACGTAACCCTGAATGTCGCCGACGGCGTTGTCGCACTGGACGGCGAGCGACGACTCGCGGCGCACGGAGCGCTGGTCAGGGTCGTCACTGGCCCGACCACTTTCGATCCTGAGAGCGCTCTGGGGTTCTAGGGCCTTTCTCCCCTAATGCCCTCTCGCCCGGGGGAGTAGGGTGCCAGGACAGGCGGGGCTAAAGGCTGGCGCCGGGCCTCCGCCGTGTATGCGCGAAGCAACCTGAGGAGGTGCCTATGGACATTCCGCAAGAGCACCTGGTCGACATGTATGAGACCATGGTGAAGATTCGGCGCTTCGAGGAGAGGATTCGCGAGCTCTACTTCGAAGACAAGCTGCCGGCGTTCGACATTGCGGCTGGGCTGATACCCGGGGAGATGCATCTCGCCGCCGGTCAGGAACCGGTGGCGGTGGGAGTGCGACCCCACCTCAAGGCCGGGGACGCGATCACCGCGACTCACC
>QIDW01000262.1 GCA_003230435.1 Acidimicrobiia bacterium
GGGAAGACTCATGGAGGTCGGGCCTGCCAAGAGGGTCTTCGGCGGGCCACACCACCCCTACACCGAGGCCTTGCTGTCGGCGGTTCCGGATCTCCAAGAGGGCGCCCGGATCCGGCTCGAGGGAGAAATCCCGTCTGCCTCGGAGCCGCCATCGGGTTGTGTGTTCCAAACACGCTGTCCGCGCAAGATCGGGGAGATCTGCGAGACCACCGAGCCGGACCTGGTGGAAGACGAAACCGGCTATTCCATTCGGTGCCACATCCCGGTTGCCGAGCTCGGCAGACTTCAGGCAACCCGAGTGTGAAAATCACCCATATCGAGGCACGCGGCTACTCAATGTCACTGGACCCCGCTTTCAACGCGGCATGGGACCCACGCCCGAGAGATCGTTTCGAGGAGACCATCGTCATCGTGGAGACAGACTCCGGGATCCGTGGTTACGCCGGTGGAGCATCGGTTCCAGACATCCAGTTGCTCAACTCGCTGCTCGTCGGCACAGACCCCGCTGACACCACCCGGGTTCTGCGAACCCTTCAGACCATCGACTTCCATGGTGGGCGCAACTGGACGGTTGAGGTAGCGGTCTTCGACGCCCTCGCCCGCGCCGGCGAGAAACCGCTCTGGGAGCTGCTGGGTGGGAATCGCCTTTCCTTCCCCGCCTACGCGTCGACCGGTGAGCGGCTCGACGTCTCGGCTCGGGTCGAGCGCACTCTGCAATGGAGGGAACAGGGCATCCGCGCCATCAAGCTGCGATTCAACCGTGCGGATTGGAAAGACGACATTGCAGTGGTTGCGGCCGTTCGGGATGCCGTCGGAGATTCGATGGAGATCATGGTCGATGCCAACCACGGGTGGCGGATGCCGGGCGACCACAGGCGAGCCTGGGACCTGGCGACGGCCACCGACTGCGCGAGGGCGCTCGCCGATATGAACGTCTACTGGCTCGAGGAGCCCCTCCACACCGACGATGTCGACGATTACGCGAAGCTGCGCGAGCGGTCCGACGTTCGAATCGCCGGCGGCGAAATGGTCCGCAGCCTCGCCGAATCACGCAATCTCATCGCATCGGGGGCGTTCGACGTCGTCCAGAACGACGTTGTCCTAGCTGGAGGCATTGGCGGCGCCAGACAGGTAGTCGGGTGGGCGGACACGGCACAGATCGACTGGTCGCCCCACACTTGGACCACCGGTCTCGGCCTGCTGGCGAACCTGCACGTCGCACTGGCGCTGTCCTCCGCCGAGTTCATCGAGGTCCCATACGATCCACCGGCTTGGTCACCCGGGCGACGCGACTTCATGTTGCCCGACCCCGTGGAGATCGGGAGAGAGGGAACGGTCTCGCCACCGAAGGGTTACGGCCTTGGCGTCGAGCCCGACCTCACCAAGCTGGAGGCGTGGCGAATTAGGTAGTGCGCCCTCAGCGTATTTACGTTGGGGGCCACTAAGCCCATAGAGGAGGGATATGCAGTCGCAGTATCGGGTAGTGGTGATCGGTGGCGGTGTCGTCGGTGCCAGCATTCTCTACCATCTCACCAAGCTGGGCTGGTCGGATGTCGCCATCGTCGAGCGGGAGATCTTGACGGCAGGTTCTAGCTGGCACGCCGCAGGTGGTTTCCACGCTCTCAACGCCGATCCGAATATCGCAGCCCTCCAGGCCTACACGATCGACTTGCTAGCAGAGATCGAGCAAGAATCTGGCCAGGACGTCGGCATGCACATGCCGGGCGGGATCTCCGTCGCCTCCGCTCCGGAGCGGTGGGATTGGCTGCAGGCCGCATACCGGGTGTTCCAGACCATGGGCATCGAGGACGTCCGGCTCATAGGGGTCGATGAGATCAAGGACCGGTGCCCCATCATGAACGTCGACGGCGTGCTCGGTGGCCTCTGGGCCGACCGCCAGGGTTACATCGACCCGTCGGCAGTTGTTCACGCCTACGCCAAAGCAGCGCGATTGCGTGGCGCCGACATTATCGAGCACAACCGCGTCATCGAGCTGAACCCTCGTGGTGATGGATCCTGGGACGTCGTCACCGAGCAGGGAACAATCGTGGCCGAACACGTGGTGAACGCGGCCGGACTGTGGGCCAAACAGGTTGGGCGCATGGCTGGCCTGGAACTACCGGTGACCCCGATGGAGCATCACTTCTTCATCACCGAAGCCATCCCCGAGATCGAGGCCCTCGACTTCGAGTTGCCGATGATGCTCGACCTCGAGGGTTTCACCTACATGCGCCCGGAGCTGAAGGGAATGCTGGTCGGGATATATGAGCTCGACCACAAGCATTGGAACATGGACGGCGCACCCTGGGACTACGGACTCGAGTTGATCCCGCCCGACGTGGACCGAATCTCCGACGAGGTCGCCATCGCTGTCTCCCGATACCCGGTTCTCGAAGAGGCCGGGATCACTCGCTGGGTGAATGGGGCATTCACTTTCTCGCCAGACGGAAATCCCCTGGTCGGCCCGGTACCCGGGCTGCGCAACTACTGGTCGGCTTGTGCGGTCATGGCCGGCTTTCTTCAGGGCGGGGGTGTAGGCAAGTCGCTGTCGGAGTGGATCATCGAAGGAGAGCCGGAGGAGGACATCTTCGGCATGGATGTCGCCCGTTTCGGGCCCTTCGCGGAGAACCGCGAGTACATCCGGCAAATGACCGGACAGTTCTACTCACGCCGTTTCGTGATGACCTACCCCAACGAGCAGCTTTGGGCGGGCCGACCACTTCGCATGGCACCGGCTTACGACGCGATGACCGAAGCCGGAGCTCAGTGGGGAGCTTCTTGGGGCCTCGAGCTCCCCATCTACTTCGCCCCTGAGGGGTTCGAGGAGGTGCCGACGTTGCGGCGCTCGAACGCATTCGACATCGTTGGAGAGGAGTGCCGGCGGGTCCGCTCCGGCGTCGGAATTCTCGACATCGCCAGCTTTTCGCGTTACGAGGTCACCGGACCCAACGCCCAGCCCTGGCTCGACCGCATGTTCTCGAGCCGGCTGCCTGGTCCTGGCCGGATCAAACTCGCCCCGATGCTCGGTCACGACGGCCGTCTCAAGGGAGATCTGACATTGTTGAACTGGGGAGACGGTACGTGGTGGATAATCGGCTCGTACTATCTGAGGGCCTGGCACATGCGCTGGTTCAACGACCATCTGAGTGACGGGGTGGCCGTGCGCGACATAACCGACGCGGTCGTGGGCTTCTCGCTGTCCGGGCCGAAGTCACGCGAGCTTTTGCAGCGGGTGACGCCAGATGACGTCTCACCTGAGGCCATGGGTTTCATGAGATGCCGCGAGCTCGACGTCGGCATGATCCGTGCCAAGGTGGGCAGGATCTCGGTTGTCGGCGAGCTCGGTTACGAGATCCACTGCTCCGCCGCCGAGCACATCGCACTGCGTCGCCTCCTGGTGGAAGCCGGCGAGGACCTGGGTGCGATCGAGTACGGCTACAAAGCCTTGCTGTCCCTGAGGATCGAGAAGAGCTTCGGCATCTGGTCGACCGAGTTCAAGCAGGAGTACACACCGGGGATGACCGGCATGGACCGCTGGATCGACTGGTCGAAGAGCGAATTCATTGGCCATGAGGCGGCGCGGAGGGAGAAGGAAGCCGACAGCGCACCGCGGAAACTGGTCACACTGGAGGTAGAGGCAACCGATGCCGACGCCTCGGGTTACGAGCCGGTTTGGGACGGCGACAAGCGGGTCGGTTATGTCACCTCGGGCAATTATGGCCACACGCTCGGCAAGAGCCTGGCGATGGCGCTGATCGGTCGGGACTTTGCCGCCGTGGGGACCGAGTTGACCTCTCACACGGTCGGTAACGAGCGCCCCGTCCTGGTGATCGCGCCATCCCCGTACGACCCGGCCGGCGCGGCGATGCGGATGTGAGTTTCCCCGGGCTCTACACCCAGGGAGAATGGGTCGTTCCCGAGCCGAAGGCCTCTCCTTTGGCGTAGCGGTCCAAGGAGAACGGCTGAAGCTGCGTGACAGGCTGCGAGCCGAGCACCTGTCGGGCTACGAGCTTGCCGATGCCGGTCATCTTGAAGCCGTGGTTGGAGTCGGCGATCATGAACACGTTGGGCAGGATCCAGTCGATTATCGGCACATTGTCGGGGGTGAATGCCCCGATTCCGCCATTGCGGCGCTCTTTGAAGTTGGGCCGGATCCCCTCGAAGCGCTTCATGAACATGCCCATACATGCTGTGATGTAGTCGGCGAACTCAGGCCGCGCCTGATACTCGTCGTTGGCGTGCCCGTATGGCTCGACGTTTGCCTCCGGGCCAAGCTCGATCGGCATTGCACCACCTTGGATCCCCGGCCGCTCCATTCGCTCGGTGCCATTCTTCCAGTAGACGTAAACATTGTCGTCGAGTTCCACTCCGGTCTGCGCATCGTGAACCGGCGTGCTCATCAGCTCGATGTGGAGCACGGGCGGATTGCGGTTGTCGGCCGTGTAGTAGGGCCCGTCGTAGTAGACCTCACCCTCCTCGAGTCTCCAATACGTCCACATGTCTTTGTTCTCCACGAACGTCCCGTCTGAATAGCCGACATCGAGCGCCATGGGTTGGCCGAGCATTTCCCAGTGGGCGGGAATCCAGGCCCCAGCGCACAGAAAGACCACGTCAGCATTGATTCTCCCCTGATTGGTCTCCACGCCTGCTACCTGACCACCCCTCACGTCGTAGCCTTTGACTTCGACCCCTGAATAGATCTGCACTCCGTATCGCTCGCACATCGATATGAGCCCGTCGACCGTTTGAGCAGTTCCGGCGTACCCGCTCATGCGCTCGTGGATCACCACGTCGATGGTGTGATGCTTGAAGTCGGGCCAGACACCCGTAAGGAAGTCCCGCGCATCCTGGCCGACGTAGAGATCCGACGTATAGCCGACGCTGTTCTGGCTGCGGTGGATTCTTTCGTAGTCGGCGATCTGATTTTCCTCACCGCAGGAGATGTATCCGACTTGTTGGAAACCGAAGAGGACGGGGTCGTAGTTCCACACGTCGACTGACTCGCGCACGATGGCGTGGAGTGGCTCGGTCATATAGAAGTTTCGGACGCACCCACATGCAATCCCTGTTGCCCCGGCGCCCGGGTGGGACTTGTCGAGCAGGACGATGTCAGCGCCGGATCCCAGCCCCCGGTCTTCTAGCTCCATGGCCAGATGCCAGGCCGTGCTGAGCCCGTGGACGCCTCCACCCACAATGACGTATGTGGCCGCTTCGGGCAGATCGCCCGGCATTGGTTGCCCCTTTCGCATGTCTCCGGTGTCGCGGTGGACCCTACCCCTCCCGGTCGGCACTGGTTTCTCGGCCCATGCAGGGCTTTCCAGATAAAGTGCGCGGTCTTTCCGCAAAGAGGTGAAGGTGAAAGCTGCCGTAATGCGCGCAGTCGGCGAGCCGCTGACGATCGAGGATGTAACCCTTGCCGAGCCCGGACCCCTCGAAGTCGTGATCCGTGTGGCTGCCGCCGGACTTTGTCATAGCGACCTTCGGTACATGGAAGGCTCCTACGAGATACCCCTACCTGCGATCATGGGTCACGAGTCGGCCGGAGTCGTGGAGGAAGTCGGCACAGCGATCACCCACGTCGTTCCAGGTGACCACGTCGTCACTTCGTTGTCCGTGTTCTGCGGGGCATGTTCCTTTTGCCTCTCCGACCGTCCCCACCTCTGTCACAACCGCGAAGCCACGCAACGGGGAGACGGTGAGCCACCACGACTCTCCGTAGGAGGGGAGCCACTCCACCAGTGCCTCAACCTGGCGTCATTCGCAGAGCGGATGCTGGTCCACGAGAACGCGCTGGTGAAGATCTCCAGGAAGATGCCCCTCGATCGGGCTGCCCTGCTCGGCTGTGGTGTCGCCACCGGTTTGGGCGCCGTTTTCAACACCGCCGAAGTGCGTCACGGTGAGGCGGTTGCGGTGATCGGTTGCGGGGGTGTGGGCCTCGGTGCCATCCAAGGGGCGCGTATAGCGGGAGCCGACACGATCATTGCCATCGACCGCATCGACGAGAAACTCCAGTTGGCGAAAACCCTGGGTGCCACCCATCTGATCAACACGACGATGGACGACGCTGTCGCTCGGGTCCATGCCATAACAGAGAGCTTTGGTGTTCATCATGCCTTCGAAGCCGTTGGCTCTACGTCAACCGCAGAGCTCGCCTTCGCCCTGCTGCGTCGTGGTGGCACGGCGACGATCATCGGTCTCATCCCGGCGGGTCAGGTGAGGGTGCCGAGTGATGAGCTTTTCTGGGAGAAGAAGCTTCAGGGCTCCGTCATGGGCTCGAACCGTTTCCGGATCGATACCCCGCGCTATGTGGACATGTATCTCGATGGGCGGCTAAATCTGGACGAGATGGTCAGCGACCGTCTCGGGCTCTCGGAGATCAACGAGGGTTTCGCCAGGATGCAGACGGGCCAGGTGGCCCGGGAGATCGTCGTTTTCGACCCGATGGAATAGCGACAGACAACACCTGGGTCGAACCATGGTGCGCAAGCTCCCCAGCGCCGTATGGTGATTCTGACCGAGGAAACCATCGAAATCGGTCCCTGGGATCACGAAGGAGCCCTATGAGATCTGGAGGAGACGCGCCGTTGACGGTATCCCATCTCACAACTCCCACCGATCACAGGGCCCAGATGATCGAGGACGTTCGGCACGGTTTGACGGCGTACAGGAAGCACCTCGCCTCCAAGTACTTGTATGACGCTCGGGGCTCGGAGCTGTTCGACGAAATCACCCGTCTTCCCGAGTACTACTTGGCGGGGGTCGAGACAGAGATTCTGTCGGAGCGGGCCGATGAGATCATGCCTGAAGTCCAACCGGACGAGTTGATCGAACTCGGCTCCGGCTCGTCGCTCAAGACCCGAATGCTGATCGAGTCGATGTATCGGAACAGCAACGGGCGTCGCTACGTCCCGGTCGACATCTCCGAGGCGGTTCTGCGTACTGCTGCCCTTCGTCTCCGCAATGAATACAAGTGGCTCGAGATCGAGGGTCTGGTCGGTGACTATGTCCCCGATCTCGGCAAGATAAGACGGCGGGGACGTCGCATCATTGTCTTTCTAGGCTCGACGATCGGCAATTACGTGCCGACGCTTCGCCATTCCTTGCTTCGGTCGGTAACCGATGCGCTGGAGCCCGGGGATGCCTTTGTGGTCGGGCTGGACCTCGTCAAGGATGAGCCGACGATGATCGCCGCCTACGACGACGCTCAGGGGGTATCTGCCGAGTTCAACAAGAACATTCTCCACGTCATCAATCGGGAGCTGGGTGGTGACATCCCGGTCGACGCATTTGAGCATGTGACGCGTTTTGACCGTGAGCTGGTGTGTATCTCGCAGAGCCTTCGAGCGTCGCGCAAAATCGTTGCCAATATCCGCGCCCTCGAACTCACCGTCACTTTCGCCGCCGGGGAGGAGATACACACGGTGGTCTCCTGTAAGTTCTCCAGGCCTCAGGTTGAGGAAGAGTTCGGCGCTGCCGGAATGCGGCTGAACCATTGGTTCCCCGACGACGGCGATCGTTTTGCCATCGCAATGGCGTCGCTCGAGTAGACGCGGAGAGCCATGCACAACAATGCCCGGGATCCGATGAAGCGTGATCGACTGACCACCACGATCACCTGGGCACACGCTCAGCCGCTCGGACACGGCGGAGTGCCCACCCATTAGGCTCTCGCCGCCATGAGCGAATCCGCCGGGAAGACGTCATCATCGAGCAAAGTCGTCCGTGGTGGGTTCTCCATCCTGGCAGTAATCGTCGCTTTCGTCATCCTCTGGGAGGGCTACAAGTTCATCTGGACCGCCCTGGAGTGGACCGAGCCGGTGAACCCCTCCAACAGGACTTTGCCCCACACCTGGACCATCGTCGGCGCATTGTTCCAGCCGGCCCAGCGAAATGGCCCGATCCTCCTCTTTGTCGAGTTGAAGGCTGCGATCTTCACCTTGAGGGAGGCCTTGGTGGGTTTCCTCATTGGTGGGTCGATCGGATTCTGGCTTGGTGTGCTCTTCGTCCGATCACAGACCGCCGAGAGAGCGTTCATGCCCTACGTGGTCGCCTCACAGACCGTGCCCATCCTGGCCATCGCCCCGATGGTGGTGGTCTGGGGCGGCAAGCTCGACATCCCGCAATGGTTGACGGTCTCGGTAATCGCCGCCTATCTGACCTTCTTCCCGGTCGTGATCAACACCATGCGCGGGTTGCGCTCACCCCAGCCGACGGCGGTCGAGTTGATGCGGTCATATGCAAGCGCGCCCCGGGAAGTCCTGTGGAAACTCCAGGTACCCGCGGCGATGCCCTACATCTTCACAGCTTTGAAGGTGTCCGCCGCCGCCAGTGTGATCGGTGCCATCGTTGGTGAGTTGCCCGCCGGCTTCAGGGGAGGGTTGGGTCGCGACCTGCTCCAGTTCTCCCAGCAGTTCACCGCCGCTCCGCAGAAGCTGTTTGCTTCCGTGATCGTCGCCGGTCTCGCCGGGATGGTTTTTGTTGGTGCGATCACTCTGGCCGAGCACCGTTTTGTGGCTGCTACTAGGAGGCAGTCGACGTGACCATGGTCGTGGACGCTCGCGGAGTTGGAAAGGTCTTTGGAGGCGGCGCCGAAGCCGTTCAGGCCCTGACCGGCATCGATCTGGAGATGGAGACTGGTGATTTCATCTCATTGATTGGCCCCTCCGGATGTGGCAAGTCGACTCTTCTCCGTCTCGTCGCCGACCTTCTCGAACCGACTTCGGGGGAATTGCTCATCAATGCCAAGTCGCCATCCCGGGCCCGGCTCGACCGTGACTACGGCATGGTCTTCCAGTCGGCGACCCTCCTCGACTGGCGAACCGTTCGCAAGAACGTAGAGCTGCCCCTGGAGATCATGGATGTGCCAACAGAGGAAAGGTCGAAGCGGGCCACCGAAATGCTCGACCTGGTCCAACTCGACCAGTTCGCGGATCATTACCCCTGGCAACTCTCGGGCGGCATGCAGCAGCGGGTGGCGATCGCCCGGGCGCTTGCGTTTCAGCCATCGCTGCTGCTGATGGACGAGCCTTTTGGCGCGCTCGACGAGATGACCCGAGAGTTGATGCAGCAAGAGGTGCTCAGACTCTGGGGGGAGACCGGGATTTCGGTGGTGTTTGTCACCCACTCGATACCCGAAGCCGTGTTCCTCTCCACGAGGGTTCTGGTGATGACACCGCGGCCGGGGACGATCAACACCGAGATTGTCATCGACCTCCCGGCCGAGCGCGATCTGAGCACCCGGGAGAGTCCCCGATACTTCGAGTTGATCACCGAGGTCCGCGAGGCGCTGCGCAGGGGAGAGTCATGACCGAGCGCGATGACATCATTCGGGAGAGCCGCGAGACGGATCTTCTCAGCGCTTTCGAGGGCGACGTCCCCGTCGGTGGTCGAACACCGGCGGCGATAAGAGAGTTTGGTGGCAAATACCTTCCGGCGTTGCTCTCTTTTTTCGTGGTGATCTTCCTTTGGGAGGGCCTCACCCGTCTTTTCGGAATCGAGACGTTTGTGCTGCCCAAGCCGAGCGAGATCATCACAAGCTTCATCGAGACATGGAACGTGGTGTGGTCCGCCGGGTTCAAGACCCTCTACGAAGCCGTGGGCGGCTTTGTAATCGGGGTGTCGGCTGCCTTGCTCACTTCGTTCGCCGCGGCGCGGTGGGTGCGTTTTCGGGAAGGAATGCTTCCCGTCGCGATCGCGGCCAACGCCACGCCGATTGTTGCTTTGGCCCCGATCTTCAACAACTGGTTCTCCATCACAAGTCCTCTCTCAAAGATGGCTGTGGTAGCGGTGGTCGTCTACTTCCCGGTGATGATCAACACGACGAGGGGTTTGCTGGAGGTGGATCAGGCTGAGCTCGAGTTGATGCGGTCGGTGGCTGCGACCCCGACCGAGACGATGCTTCGGGTGAGGGTCCCCCATGCCCTTCCGTTCTTCTTTGCCTCCCTCAAGGTCGCCAGTGCTCTGTCGCTGATCGCAGCGATCGTCGCTGAATACTTCGGAGGCCCCCAGGACGTTCTCGGCCAGTACATCATCAATCGGGCGAATCTCTTTCAGTTTCCTGATGCTTGGGCGGCGATCCTCGTGGCATCGATTCTGGGCGTGGCTTTTTATGTGTTGATTCTTGCTGCAGAGCGACTGTTCATGCCTTGGCACGTGTCGTTCCGAACCAGCGAATAAGAACCTTTTTCCCACTCTTGCCAACCCGGACGGGTCGCCCGATATGGTTCAGCTCCAGTATCAATGAGGAGGAACAGATGAAGTTGATGGGATGGCGACGTACCGCATTGTGGCTGGCAACTTTGGGAGTAGTCGTGGCAGCTTGCGGTGGCGGTAACGGTGGGGGAGCAGGTGCGGAGGGATGTGATCAGGTAGACGATGTGACCAGTGGTTCGCCCAGTCCCAATTCGCCGGGTATTACGTTGCCCTCGACAATGGCTTCTACGCCGATCAGTGTCTCAATGTCGAGATTCTCGAAGGCGGGGTCGACATCGTTCCCCAGCAGGTTCTCGCCACAGGTGGGGCCGAGTTTGGTTTGGCTTGGGTGCCCAAGGCCCTGGTCTCCCGTGAGGGCGGCGCCGATATCGTCAACATCGCCCAGGTGTTCGAGCGGTCGGGCACACTCGAGGTTTCCCTCGCCGACTCCGGGATCGAATCTCCCGAGGACTGGGCAGGGAAGAAAGTCGGGAACTGGGGCTTCGGCAACGAGTTCGAGTTGACCGCGGCCATTTCCAAGTTCGGTGTTGAGAATGTCGAGCTGATTGGTCAGGACTTCACCATGAATGCCCTGCTCAACGGTGAAATCGACGCCTCCGAGGCGATGATCTACAACGAGTACGCCCAGGTGTTGGAGGCGATCAACCCCGACACAGGTGAGCTGTACCAGCCGGAAGATCTGAACGTCATCGACTTCAATGACATCGGCACGGCAATGCTTCAGGATGCGGTGTGGGTCAATGCAGAATGGATTGCCGAGGCGGGCAATGAGGACATTGCGGTCCGGTTCCTCACCGCGTCGTTCCAGGGCTGGATCCACTGTCTGGACGAGTTCGACGACTGTGTCGACATAGTCCTCGACAACGGATCGACCCTGCCGGCGGGACACCAGGAGTGGCAGCTCAATGAGATCCTGGCTCTGATCTTCCCGGCGACCAACGGCATCGGTGTCATGAATACCGATCTCTGGGACCAGACGGTCGAGATCGCTACCGCGGAAATCCCTGATCTACAGGGTGTCAACGTTTCCGATGATGCCTACCGGACGGACCTCGCTGAGAAGGCCATTGCCAATCTCTCTGGTTCGGATACCGATGGCGACGGTTACTCCCGTCGTGACATCGTGCTCGAGGAAGGCGGCGAATAGCGCAGAATCGCTTTGATCGGGTAAGCGCTCGGCCTTAGTGCTCTCCACCGTATTTACGTTGGGGGGCACTTAGGTTTGGGCTCGGCTATCTCGGTGGGTTGTCAGGGCATCGCCGCCACGGGTAGGCCACCGAGAAGGGAGTTAGCAGTGTGCTCGGGAGGTCTTCGACCTCCGACACCCGGTTGAGGCCCCTAAGTCCCCTGAGTTCGTCCAGCGTGGCGTCGGCCTCAGCCATGTTGACGGACTTGCGAAGCTCGGCCTCGGCCCCTTCTGGGGTCGCTTCACGCAGCTCCGCTTTTGCCATGGCCTCTGCTTTGCGCTGCTCGATCTTTCTCTCGATCTCATCGAGGCTCGGCATCCCGTCGTCGATACCACTGGAGAGGGCCTCGACGGCGGAGTTGACCGACTCCTGCATCTTGGCCTGCTCCAAGGAGCCGAGCATCTCCATTCGTTTCGCCGAGAGCTCCTGGAGGCTCATCGCATTGGTCTGAACGGCTTCCTTGGCGGTTTCGGCCTGCTCCACCGCAATCCCATACTGCTTCTTGAGGGAAGCGACGTTGTTCTCCGAAGCCTGCAGCTTCATGGCCAGCGACTGGGCGGCCTGGTTCCACTTGACGACGGAGGCCTCATCCCCGGCTTGTTTCGCCTCATCCGACTTGAGAAGGGCCTGCTTCGCCATCTCACGCGCTTGGCCTACATCCTCGGCGGCACTCTCGATCTGGCTCTCGAGCTGCGTCCTGTGGGCGATCACCTTCGCTGCCTGATTTCTCAGGTCTTGATCCGTCCTCTTCGCCTCGTCGATTGCCGATCGGATCTCGATCTCGGGATCCATGACGTCTTCGGACACTTGCTTGAACCAGGCTCGTATGTAGGCCAACCAGCGCTTGAGCATGTCCATCTCCTTTGGGAATCAGTCGGCCGTGAGTGTAGGCATCGGCGGAGAGGCAACGTCTGGGCGGTCAGCCTCGCCGGCGTCCCCCGCCTCGCATCCGCCCGAAGCCTCCGCCGCGCATCCCACCACCGCTCGATCGCGAGCCCCGCGATCTGTTTCTCATAGGACCTGCGAACCCGCCAGGCATTCCGCCGCCCCATCCGCCACCACCGCGGCCTGACATCGCCAGGATGGCCACAAGTGCTGTCATCAAGTCGTCGCCCCCGTAGGAGCTCGTTCGTTGGGGTCTCCGCCGGTAGGTCATATTCGACGGTGTGTCCTGTCGTGGAGCCGCCGGAGCCTTCGGTTCGGGTGGTTTGGGCTTCTCGGGAATCGGCTCGCCGTCGAGGAGGGCCTCTGCGGCGTCGAGCTCCCAGATCGCGAGGTCCAACTCCCGGACCACGTCGATCATCGCCTGGGGCGTCCGGACAGTCTCGGTCAGGGCCAGAGCCTCGGTGTAGGTGGCGGAAGCACTCTGGTAATGAGCCTTGACCTCGGGATTCTCTGACAGATCGACTTCGTCTTCCATCTCGATGATGTCGTTGGCGACCTCGGCGAGTTTGCCCCGCGCCATCGCCCTCACCGTCTCCAGTTTGGCGGCCGCACGCTCGCTGTTCCGCATCAGTAGGAATACCAACCCACCACCTCCGATCAGCACCAGCCAGACCCACCCGGAGATCCCCGAGCCTCCTGCGTCGGATGGCTGGAAGATGCTGGTGTCAGTGAGTTGGGCGATGAATAGCTCGATGACCTGGTTGTCGTTTTCCCCGTTCAGAGAGGCGTCGATCGCGGCGTTCATCTCATCTGCGGTCCAGACCGAACCATCACCGGCATAGCCCACCGTCTCCGGTGCAACAGTCACCACGTAGCCGGCCCCGAGTCGATCGAGCACCGAGTCAGAGAA
>QIDW01000397.1 GCA_003230435.1 Acidimicrobiia bacterium
GAAACCACAGACGGGTAACCGAACACCTTGTGCAGGCCGCGAGCGTCGAGGACTCCCAGCGCTTCGGTCCATTCGACTTCCATGTGGCTTCTGGCAGCCTCAAGACAAAGGATGTGGTCATCAAGCTCATCGGCCGAGGCCGCATCCTTGTCGTCCAGAATCCGGATGACGATGGTCTTCTCTCCCGTTCCCATACCCCACTTGTACAGCCCGACTGTGACAAGAAAGCCGAATCGGGCTAGACCAAAGAAATTTCTTCGATTTCTTCCTGAAGGATCCGCCAGGCCCGGATCACCGGTTCGCCTCGTATCCCGACCACCAGGTAGATCCACTCCGGGTCCAATGCCAAGGCCACATCAACCATGGAAGGCTTGGCTGGTCCTTGCGGATGGGAGTGGAACACACCGGACAACTCCCAGCCCTTCGATTCGGCATCTCGCAACGCTGCAAAGTGTTCTTCGGGTGGCACCGTGTACCCCGTCGGTGACTCGTCGAGGTTGCCCGTCGGATAGACATCGACCACATTCCCGTCTCCGTCAGATGCAATCAGACCGCAACCCTCATTGGGAAGGGTCTGAACACAATGATCGATGATCAGCCGCCGCAGCGGTTCAGACAGGTGGAGTGTTTCGCTCAACATTGCCTGCCGGGCGACAGAGTTCGTCGTAGTCGACCAGCGCGGGTGGACGAAGCGGATCGGAGCAGGACGGGCAACTCGGATCCTGTTTGATGTTCACGCTCATGAAGTCTTGCTCCAGGGCGTCATAGACGAGGAGCCGGCTCGAGAGGGTGTCGCCGATCTCGAGCAGCACCTTGATTGTCTCCATGGCCTGGATCGAGCCGATGACCCCGGGCAACACTCCCAGGACACCGGCCTCGGCGCATGAGGGAGCGAGCTCGGGTGGCGGTGGTTCGGGATGGAGACACCGATAACACGGACCTTCGTATGGCGTGAAGACTGCCGCCTGGCCTTCGAATCGGAAGATCGAGCCGTGGACAACCGGAACACGCAGATGGAGCGAGGCGTCGTTGACCAGGTACCGAGTCGGAAAGTTGTCACCTCCGTCGACAATCACGTCGTAGTTGGCCAAGATCGCTAGGGCGTTTGCAGCGTTGAGACGCTCACGGTGCATCTCGACCTTGACGTCGGGGTTGAGGGCCAGAAGGGTCTCGCGAGCGGACTCCACTTTCGGCATGCCGACCCGATCGATGTTGTGAAGCACCTGACGTTGCAGGTTGGAGGGGTCGACGACGTCATCATCAACGATGCCGATGGTCCCCACTCCAGCTGCCGCGAGATACAGAGCGGCCGGCGAGCCCAGCCCTCCGGCTCCCACCAGCAGGACCCGGGCGCCGAGCAATTTCAGTTGGCCGGTTTCGCCAATTTCGGGTAGTCGGACATGACGGGCATACCTGATTCGTTGATCGGCGGTGAGACCAGTCGGATCACCCCAGGGCAGTCCCTCAGCCTTCCATCGGTCAAAACCACCGGCCATAGAGACGACGCGCTCGTAACCCATCTGCTTCAGGGCCGCAGCAGCCAACGCCGACCGCGACCCGCCCGCGCAGTAGAGAACCAGTTCGGCGTTCCTGTGGGTGACAACCGTGGCTATGTCGCGCTCCAGCACACCTCGAGCGAGGAATCGGGCGTCGGGAATTGCTCCCTGCTGATGCTCGTCGGCTTCGCGGACGTCTATGACGATTATCTCGTCGAGACGTTTCATGACCTGAGCGGGGGTTATCTCCTCAATCTCGCTGCGGGCCGCCTCGACTATCTCACCGTAGGTCGCCATCAGTGGGCCTGAGCCGGGTCGACTTCTTCGGGATCGATGTGATATCGCTCGAAGGCATCACGGACAGTGGAAGCCGGGACACGCCCTTGTTTCGCTAGCGCCGAGAGTGCGCCCGCCACGATGTGCCCGGCGTCGATCTCGAAGAAACGACGCAGGGCATGTCGGGAATCGGAGCGGCCGTAACCGTCTGTCCCGAGTATCGAGAAATCATCCGGTACCCATCGGGCAATCTGGTCCGGGACGAGTGTCATGAAGTCGCTAACGGCAAGGGTGGGTCCACCCGTGTGAGAAAGGAGGCGTGTCGCCAAAGGCACCTTTTGCTCGTCGCTTGGGTGAAGCCGATTCCAACGTTCCGCCGATAGAGCCTCCTCTCGAAGTTTCTTGTATGAGGTTGCCGACCAAAGTTCTGCCCCGATCCCGTAATGCTCAGCCAAGTCGGCGGCAGCCTCTCTGGCAGCCAGATTGGCCGTTCCCGAGAAGAGGATCTTCAGATCCGCGCCAAGCTCACCCGGGGCAGGTGCCCACCGGTAAAGCCCTTCCACGATGCCCCGATCCACGCCTTCTGGCTTCTCAGGCTGGGCGTAGATCTCGTTGTAGAGGGTGAGGTAATAGAAGACGTCTTGCGGATCGGCGCCGTACATGCGCTCCAGCCCGTGTTCGACGATGGTTCCCACCTCATAAGCGAAGGCGAGGTCGTAGACCTGACAGACAGGGACGGTGGAGGCCAGGATCAGGCTGTGCCCATCCTGGTGTTGGAGCCCCTCACCCTGAAGAGTGGTGCGTCCGGCTGTCGCTCCCAGAAGGAATCCCCGGGCTCGCGCATCGCTCGCGCTCCAAATCAGATCTCCGACCCGCTGAAAGCCGAACATCGAGTAGAAGATGAAAAACGGGACCATTGGGACGCCCCTGGTGGCATACGAAGTAGCGGCCGCCGTCCACGATGCCAGCGACCCAGACTCAGTAATGCCCTCTTCGAGGATCTGGCCGTCCTGAGACTCGCTGTACGAGAGAAGCATCGAGGCATCCACGGGCTCGTACAGCTGACCTTTGGAGGCATAGATCTTCATCTCGCGGAAAAGCGAGTCCATTCCAAAGGTCCTGGCCTCATCAGGGACGATGGGGACGACATGTGGCCCGAACTTCGGTGCGCGCGAGAGGTTTCGCAATAGACGCGTGAATGCTGAGGTGGTCGACGCCTCGACCTTGCCCGAGCCGGCGTAGACATCTTCATACGTCTCAACTCCCGGGAGAGTCAACGAGACTTCTTGGCTGACGAAACGCTGCGGAAGTGGCCCTCCGAGCTCCTCGCGGCGGGCAAACAAGTAGTCGTGTTCGGGCGTCCCGGGGCCCGGCCGAAAATAGGGTGGAACCTTGTCGCCGTCGAGGGTCTCAGCGGGGATCTCTTCCTCGAGATGAAGAGTCGCCCGCAGTTCCAACAGCTGTTTATTGGTCAGCTCCTTGATCGAGTGGGTTGCATTACGGCCTTCGACATCCGGACCGAGAGCCCAGCCCTTGATTGTCTTGGCGAGGATGACGGTCGGTTTGTCGTTGTTGAGCTCGGTGGCCACCTTGTAGGCGCCGTAGACCTTGCGGAAGTCGAGCCCGCCTCGACGCAGAGCCCAGATCTCATCGTCCGTCCAATCGCTGACTAGTTCTTTGGTGCGGGGATCCTTGCCGAAGAAGTGGTCGCGGACATACGCCCCATCCTCGGCCTTGTACCTCTGGTACTCGCCGTCGACGGTGGAGCCCATGACGTCTACCAGGGCGCCCTCGATATCCTGAGCAAGCAGCGAGTCCCACCCACTTCCCCAGATGACCTTGATGACATTCCACCCGGCGCCGCGGAACACGGCCTCCAACTCGCTGATGATCTGGCCGTTTCCCCGGACCGGACCGTCGAGTCGCTGAAGGTTGCAGTTGACGACCCAGACGAGATTGTCGAGACCCTCTCGAGTGGCCAGCGAGATGGCTCCGAGCGTCTCGGGCTCGTCGGTCTCTCCGTCCCCTATGAAACACCAGACCCGGGACAGCGACGTGTCATCCAGCCCGCGATTGTGCAGGTACTTGTTGAATCGGGCGTGATAAATGGAGTTGATAGGGCCGAGACCCATTGAGACAGTCGGGTACTCCCAGAACTCGGGCATGAGACGCGGGTGCGGATACGAGGAAAGACCGTCGCCATCGATCTCGAAGCGAAAGTTGTCGAGATGCTTCTCGTCGAACCGCCCTTCGAGATATGCCCTGGCGTATATCCCCGGGGCGGCATGGCCCTGCATGTAGATGTGGTCACCGCCGCCTGGGGCGTTCCTGCCGCGGAAGAAGTGGTTGAAGCCGATCTCGTAGAGGGTGGCTGAGGACGCAAAGGTCGAGAGATGCCCGCCGATTCCCTTTTCTCGGTGGTTCGCCTTGACCACCATGACTGCGGCGTTCCAGCGGATGAATCTTCGGATCCGACGCTCCAGATGCTCATCACCGGGGAAGTCGGGCTGCTCCTCGGGTGGGATGGTGTTGATGTACGGAGTGGTGACAGCTCCCGGAACCCCTAGCCGCTTCTTGTGGGCTCTCTCCAACAGCTTGGCTAGGAGAAACCGGGCGCGAACTGGCCCGTGCACTTCGGCGACTGCATCAAGTGACTCGATCCACTCTCTGGTTTCGACTGGGTCGGTGTCCGGCAATTGGCGGACGAATCCCTCGCCTATGGTTTCGCCGGGTTTTCCTGCCATGAGTGTCAGGTTAGTTAGTGGTCTGTCGGGCGAATGGTGTGAGAGAGACGCCGCAATCATTTGTGCGACGGGCCACTAGGCCGTGATTTCCTGTTTCAACGAAGCCTGCAGCCAGGGGATGATCGTGGCCAAAAACCGGATCGGCGCATCCAGTTGTGGCGTGTGGCCCGTGTCTTCCATCTGAACCAGTTGCCAGTCGGGTCTCAGCGAGCACAGCCACTCGACTGCCGTCGGCGAAACGATTCGATCTCCGAGACCCTGAACCACCATGCTTGGCGCTCTGATCTCCCGGATCATTTCGACAAACGAAGATGGCCGGCGAAACATCCTGGCAATGGATCTTCCGGTGTGGGGAACCGCCTCCTCGGCCCACGGAAGCTTCACTCTCACGGTGGCGAGCCTGACGAACTCCTCGACCACCGGCAATGGTACCCGGCCGGGTTTGTGAGTGATCGTTTCCAGGCCCAGCTTCACAAGCTCTTCGGGAGTGAGTCGGCTGAGGAAATACCTCGACATGGCGCGACCAACCAATGGCGTTGCCTGGAGAAAGAGACGTCTGGCGGTAGGCCAGTGAATCCTCGGATCTGGAAACCTCGGTGGAGTCGCCGGTGCAACGAGTATGAGGGAGTCGACGAGTTCGGGGGATAACGAGGCAACCATCTCAGCAAGCAAGCCGCCCATCGAGTTGCCAATGAGAGTGGCAGACGGGGCAAACTCGGAGATGAAGGAACGCACCGCCCTGGCGTGAGTATCCAGTTCCCAGTCGCGGGCTGGGGGAGAGAGCCCGAATCCGGGCAGGTCCAGCGCGACGGTTCGACCCAGGCCGGCAAGTCTCGGACCGACGGCATCCCAGTTGGTGGCCGATCCTCCAAGGCCGTGGACAAGAACTAAGACCTGGCCGCTTCCTCCGTAATCGCGCCAGTGAAGAGGCCCGGCAGATGTCTGGATGTAGGCGCCCACGTACAGAGGGTACTGGCAAATACAGCCCAATCTGATGCCGGTAGAGTTCCGGCTTGCGATTGGCGGCATATCCTGACTGACATTCTCCAAGCCACGGGCCTGGTCAAGACTTACGACGACCTGACCGCCGTTGATGGTGTGAGCTTCACCATCGGCGAGGGCGAAACCTACGGTTTGCTCGGTCCCAATGGTGCCGGCAAAACCACTTCGATTTCCATGATCGCCGGTCTTCTCGAAGGTGATGCGGGGGAGGTGCGGGTCAGTGGTGAGATCATTTCGACACGATCCACTGCCGGTAAGAGCGAGATCGGGTTGGTACCCCAGGATCTGGCGATCTACCCCGATCTGACAGCCAGGGAGAATCTGGCATTCTTCGGACGGCTGTACGGAATGGGTGGCAGCGATCTCACTTCGCGGGTCGACGAGGTTCTGGACGTGATTGGGCTTGCCGGGCGGTCAGACGACCTGGTCAAGGAATTCTCCGGTGGGATGAAGCGCCGTCTCAACATCGGGATCGGGCTTTTGCACAAACCGCAACTCCTCATCCTCGATGAGCCCACCGTCGGCGTCGACCCGCAGTCGCGTAATGCGATTCTCGAGTCGGTGGAAAGCCTGTCCGACGAGGGGATGGCAGTCCTCTACACGACCCATTACATGGAAGAGGCCGAGCGTCTTTGCGATCGGGTGGCCATCATCGACGAGGGCAAGATCCAGGCCGAGGGAACCCGGCGGGAGCTGGTTGCGATGGTTGGTCAGAAGGACCGGGTCACGATTAGCGGTGGCGGTGACCTGACTGCTGCGGCAGAGTCGGTCAGGGCGGTCGCGGGAGTCTCGGAAGCCTCGTCGTCCGATCATCAACTCCACATCCTCACCGACGATGCTTCCTCCATTCTGCCTGAGCTCCTCGCGTGCGTGACCGACTCGGGAGGCACGATCGGCGGTGTCGAAGTGTTCGAGCCCAACCTCGAGGCCGTGTTCTTGCATCTGACCGGTAAGGCTTTGCGGGACTAGTGGTTCTCGCAGAGCACGGGTGAGCGCGGCGACGCAGATAGCTGGGAAGGATCTCAAGCTCCGCCTGCGCGACCGCTCGGCCTTCATCTTCGGGATCATCGCTCCGCTGGTGCTGGCTTTCGTCTTCAATCTCGTCTTCGGCAGTGCGTTCGATGCCACTACGGGCCTCGGCCTCGATTACGGGATGGTGGACCTCGACCAATCGGAGATCTCCCAGGCGTTCAACGACATCCTCGAGGAGGTCGAAGCAGATGGAGTTCTCACGATCGACACCTATTTGGACGAAACCTCTGCGACGGCGGCAATCGAGGTTGGCGAGATTGACGCCTATTACCTGATAGAAGCTGGTTTTGGCCAGGGAATCATCGCGAGTGAATCTCCCACTATCCAGGTCATTGGAGACGTCGACGCTCCCACTTCTACTCAAATCGCAGCTTCGATAGCCGAGCAATACGGAACCGGTGTCGAGGCGACTCAGGTTGCTATTGGCACAACCGCAACGGTGACATCGTCACAGGTAACACCCGAGTTTTTCGAGTCCCTATCCGGCGATCCGTCGGCGGCAGCATTCTCGTATCAGCTGGAGGATGTCTCGGCAGCCACAAAGCAGTTGGATGCAACGACCTATTTTGCCGCCGGAATGGCGGTCTTTTTTCTCTTCTTCACGGTGCAGTTCGGGGTTCTCGGCCTGCTTGAAGAAGAACGTGAGGGAACGTTGGTCCGGTTGCTGGCTGCTCCGATAGGTCGGTTATCGGTCGTGGGAGGCAAGGCGATTCTCGCATTTCTCCTCGGTGTCATCTCGATGACAACCCTGGTGGTGGCAACATCGCTCCCCTTTCTCTTGAACGCGAAGTGGGGGTCACCACTCGGAGTGACCCTGCTCGTGGTAGCCGGTGTCCTCTCGGCGGTCGGGGTCATGGGCCTGGTGGCTTCGGCTTCGAAGACAGCCGAGGGCGCTGGAAACCTGGGGGCGATCGTCGCAGTGGTCCTTGGGCTGCTGGGAGGGGTCTTCTTTCCACTTGGCCAGGGTGACGACCTTCTCTCCAAGTTGACCTTCTTGACACCTCATGCGTGGTTCATGCGTGGGCTTGCGGATCTGGCTGACGCAGCACCGTGGACAGCCGCTCTTCCGGCAGCGGGGGCGTTGCTCGTTTTTGCGGTCGTTACCGCCTCGATCGGCTGGGTTCTGCTTCGGAGGAGGCTGAAACGATGAGGGTCCTCGCTATCGGCCTCTCCAACGTCAGACGAATGCTGCGAGAACGTTCCAACATCTTCTTCGTTTTCATCTTTCCGATAGCGATCGTTCTCCTGATCGGGGCCCAGTTCGGCGGTGGGGTTGACCCCGCCGTGGGTCTCTTTGCCATGGATGACGGTCAGATCGCCCGGAGCGTCGTCTCCGAGATCGAGGCTATCGATGGGATCGACGCCTTCTCGTATGAAACCGAGGCAGCTCTGCTCTCGGCGGTTGAGCTCGGCAATGTTCAAGCGGGGGTATTTCTGCCTGCCGACATGGACCAGAAGGCGAGACAAGGCGAGGTTGTGAAGATCGGGTTTGTGGCACGACCCGACGGGTTTGGTGCCCAACTCCAATCAATTATCGGCGCTGGCATCGCCGACGTGATGAAGCCGGTCGGAGCTGCCCAATTCGCCACTGCGGAGACGGGGATTCCTTTCGAGCAGACTTTTACAGTGGCGACGGGCATCGCGGACAGCAGCACGGGCATCGTCGTCGAGGTGTCCGCCGTCGGCGAAGCGCTCTTCCCCGACACCCTGGGCCGGTTCGATATGGGGGCGGCTCAACAGTTGGTGCTGTTTGTCTTCCTGACCGCTCTCGCCGGATCCGCCGCTCTGATTCTCACTCGCCAACTCGGCATCAGCCAGAGAATGCTGTCCACACCGACATCGGTGGGCACGATCGTCGTTGGCGAGTCGGTGGGCAGGTTCGGTGTGGCGATGGTGCAGGGTCTCTACATCATGGTGCTCACGCTCTTGATCTTCAGGGTGAACTGGGGCGACCCGATTGGAGCGTTTCTCATTCTTGTGACGTTCTCGGCGGTTGGCGCCGGCGCCGGCATCCTCTTGGGCGCGACCTTCAAGAACGATCAGCAGGCAAGTGGTATCGGCGTCATGGTCAGCCTTGGATTGGCGGCCCTGGGCGGGTCGATGTTGCCCCTCGAGCTGTTTGGGCCAACTATGCAAAAGGTGGCACACCTCACTCCGCATGCCTGGGCCCTTGACGCTTTTGCCGAGTTGGTGAGGCGCGGAGGGACCACAGTCGACATTCTTCCCGAACTTGGTGTCCTGTCTCTCTATGCCGCCGTGCTGCTGATTCTTGCCGCCTGGCGCCTCCGCGTGGCCATCACCCGTACTTGATGGTTGAATGAGGTCATGACCGATACTGACACTAGGAATCGTTTGGGGCGGATTCTCTATGCGGCCGGGTCCGTGTGGATCGCCTTGTACTTCGTGGCTCGCTTCGTCGATTTCGGGGGCACACCTTTTGGCGACATCATGGTGTTCTTCAGGTCGAGCTTTCTCATACCGCTCATACTGCTGTTCGTCGGCCGCTCCATGCAGAAACGCAGTCGTCGCACCAGCGTCGAGGAGACCATGGGGCAAATGCCCGAGCCGTCAGAGCACCAAAACCAGCCGATGCCACCTCCGGCACCGCGTCCAGAGCCACGCAGACCGGCCCCTGCTCCGTCAGTGATCGAGCCTGAACCGGTCGACATGGATGAACTGGCGAAGGCAATCGGATTTGAAACCTCCGAAGAGACACCAGGCTTGGCAGACAGCGAAGTCGAAGGAGTTGGGCCGAAGACTTCAGCGGAGATGATCGAAGACGCTCATCGCCAGTACAAGGACGATGGCTGAGGGCGAGTGCTCCTAGAGGCCCGAGGCAGCCAGCGATCTCGCTTCGCTGACTTCGGCGGCGAACCTGGACCGTCTCTCACCAACCTCGGGGCCGTCGTCTATCAGGTCCCGGTTTCTTGCCAGGGCCAGAGCCGATTTGAACAGAGTCTGGCTGGCACTCTCCCCGGAGAAGAGTCGCTCCTCGATGCGGTACATCCGTGCCCTGCCAAGACATGCTTTGAGGAACTTCTTCTCTTCGAACGATCCCGTGAGCGCCTCGAGTTCGTCTCCAACGATCTGATAGGCATCGAGAAAGGGGAGAACGGCCCAGTAGGCGACCGGATCTCCCATCTTTGCGATTACTCCGAGGGCACCCGTCGCCGGCAGAATCGTTGCCCACTCTGGAACGTCGTAGGCAATGTCTTCTGAGACGTCCTGGAGAAATTGCTCCTTGTCGGGGAAGAAGAACTCGTACTTGAGGAGGTCCCTCAGGGACAGCATCCGCTTTTGGGCTACTTCGGGGTTCCGTTCGCCGTCGTCGATCAGAGAAGTGAGGGCCATCTCGGCGATGGCCCGGTTCAGGAAGAAGTGAACGATGATGTTGCGGTAGTAGGAGAGTCGGATCATCTGTTCGTCTTCAAGCCAATAGACAACTCTTCCCACCGCCTCATGACTTGACACATTCCCGTGTTCCGAAAGCGAGTCGAGGATCGCAGTGACGGCCTCCGAGTCCGAGAGATCAGGCCTATCGGTCAGAGGCAGATCCCGTGCCGTTATGAAGTCCATCATGCGGGCGCTTACCTCAGCAAGATCGTCAGCCGTTCGGGCGGCGCCCCTTGCTGCCAGGAGAGCGATACTGATGACAGCGGTCGGAGTGATGGGTGTCACGCTTCCAATGCGATACATCACTTCGAATGCAAGCTTCTGGAG
>QIDW01000196.1 GCA_003230435.1 Acidimicrobiia bacterium
GAGGATGCGACTGGACGGGAAACAACGAGAAGCAATGAGAACAAAAAGCCCAATTGCAGTATGGCGATTGGTGCATAACCCCAGGTCAACGGTTTGGGTGATTTCGGGCTCATAACCCGAAGGTCGCGGGTTCAAATCCCGCCCCCGCTACTAAAACCCACAGGTCAATGACCTGGGGGTTCTGACTTCTTCTTGTCACGGCGCTGCCCTGAATGGGGGGCTCTGATTGCGACCTGATGACAAACGGTGTGTGCGGCTTCGGTTGATACTGGACATTGTGGCTCCGGTAGGTGGGTTCCACTTTGTGGACGCGACTTCGGTTCGTGGGCGACAGTGGCTCCGGTACGTGGGTGACACCTTCTGGTTCCATCCTTCTCTGAAATCTCGGAGGAGGTCTTGTCTTGTTGGTGGAGCTGAGTGTTGTGGAGCAGAGGTATCAGGCGGTGTTAGAGGTTCTGGGTGGGGTGTCGGTGACCGATGTTGCCCGCCGGTATGGGGTGGCACGTCAGACGGTGCATGGGTGGCTCCGCCTTTACGCCTCTGAATCCATCAGCGACCGATGGATCAACGGCGACGTTCGATGACGCCATTCAGCTCATCGTCGCCATGGCCGGCCGCGTTCACTGGACCACGATTGCAGCCGATCTTCGCTCCAGACCCGAGGCGGCCTACCTGGGGTCGGTAGAGAAGGCTCGAGATCTGCTTACCGTTGCTGAGCTACCCGAATTGCGCGATACGCACTTCCGCGAGCCCCGGCGCGCCAAGTAGCCGGTTGGTGTGTGCGCGGTCCGTCGGGATGGTGGGGTATGTGTCCCGTGAAGTGGTGGAATAGCGGAACTGAGACCGCAGCGAGTGTTGATGGATGGTCGTTGAGATGGCTGACATGTATTGCTCAGCGCTCTCCTACGTGTCGTATTCACATCTCGATAGCAGCGATCCCGCCTGATAGGCTGCGCGGCGGTGACGACTATCCTTCCTTCAGCCCAAGAGGGTTGCCTACTGCTTGCCGACATCACGGGTTACACCGCCTATCTACAGGGCACCGAGATCGAGCATGCAGAGGACGTGCTGGCAGATCTGCTGGAGACGATTATCTCCGGCGTCGAGCCGCCCTTTGAAGTGTCGAAACTTGAGGGCGATGCCGTGTTCGCTCACATGCCGACTGCAGTGATCGACTCCCCGATGCTGTTCGACACCATTGAGACCACGTACTTCGCGTTTCGACGGCGTCTGCGCGACGTGGTCCACGGAACGACCTGTGACTGCAACGCTTGTGTGCTGATACCGTCGCTTGATCTGAAATTCGTCGTGCACAGTGGTGTATACGTTGTGAGGCGGATTGCCAGATCGGAGGAGTTGACGGGAGCGGATGTTGTGTTGGTGCATCGGCTACTCAAAGGCTCGGCTCGAGAGATCGTCGGGAACGATGCCTACTTGGTATTGACTCGAGCAGCCGTCGACGCCATCGGCGGCGACGCTCACGCCTTCGGGTTGAGCAAACACGTCGAACATCTCGATGTTGGCGAGACCGAGGTGTTCATCGCAAACCTCCAGGACCGCTGGACGGTCGAGGAGGGACGTACCCACAGAACCGTTTCGCCAGAGTCTGCCCTCGGCTCGTTTAGTACAGTCATGCCAGGCACACCCCAGGAACTGTGGCCGTGGTTCACAGATCCCCGCAAGCGACCCGAATGGTCGGTCGGCCTGGATGCAGTTGACGAAAGAGTCGATGGCCGACGCGGTGTAGGCACTGTAAGTCACTGTGCCCACGGCGGGTCCACCAGCATCCAACAGATTCTGGACTGGCAACCATTTACGTCGTTCACGACCCGTGTCGAGTTCGAAGGCATGGACGCCGTGGTCACGACAACAACCTCGTTCACACATCGGGAGACCGGAACGGACATCGCGATGTACTTCGCATGCGAGCCAGCGGAGGCCTGGCCTCAGATCGAGGCCAACCTCCTTCCGGTAATCGAACTCTCCGGCCAAAAGCTTTTCGCGATTCTAGATGCCGCAACGCCGTCGGGGATTAGGCCCTCGACCAAGTCGGAGCCTTGGGAGATCGGTGTTGTCACTGACGACGTAGAAGGGAGATCATTCACACCATGAAGCCTCGCGAGAAGTTCTTGAAGGGTTGGTAGGACTGAGGCGTTGCGAACCATCGCCGAGTTGGTCGAACAGCGCAACGAAGTCGATGGGGAACTCACTGAAGCCGGACGGTGCCGATCGTTGAGTGTCGGCCGCCCTGGAGACCAGAGGACAATCCGGATTGGACTCGTTCCTCGATCGCTCGGCTCCGCTACACGAAGTACCTCGGGTAGTGGTCGTTGTACTGGAGTGATCGGAACTCCAGATTCCATGAGTACGACCTCGTTGAACCGACCGTCAACGTCGAGGATTTGATCGCCGAGATTCAGGCTGACGCAACAGGGATCTTCTGGGGCTGAGTATTTCGCCGTCTCAATACACCTTCTATCGCGCGAAAGGATGCGATGGGACGGGAAGCAACGCGAGACGACGAGAACGAAATACAAGTCACAGCAGGGCGTTTCGGGCATTTCACCTGGTCAGCGGCTTGTATGATTTCGGGCTCATAACCCGAAGGTCGCGGGTTCAAATCCCGCCTCCGCTAAGACGAGAAAAACTCAGGCACTGCCTGGGTTGTTCCGCCGTCTGGGTTTGTCTCCAACTGATGGTCGAAAAGACTCTTCTTCCGGGTAGAAGCCGTTTGAAGGTCTAGAACTGCTGTCTGTCTGACTCGACTCCCTTATGGCTCGTTAGTCGAGGTGCTCGTGGGTGGTGGGCGGCGGGTCCTCTCGCAGGGTGACGACTACTTTCTTCAAGGCGCCATTGAAGGGGAACGGGCCGCCGGCGTATGCGGGGTCGACTTGTGTGCCGGTATCCAGTCCGATGTCGAAGGTCTCCGCCAACGAATAGGTGCTGATGTGCATCATCGGCATGTGGACCTCATCCACCTTCTCGCCATTCACGTAGAGCGCGCCATCCCCCTGGAAGTTGCCGGTCTTGATGAAGTTGAACTTCAGCTCGCTCGGACCTGTCGGAAGCGGTGGTGAGGTGAGCTTGTAGTGAACCCCGTCCAGGTAGTTGTAGTCGTAGACGAGGCGGCCATCCATGATGTACATGGTGAACCCACCAGTCATCCCGCCCACGGCCACGATCACACCTTCCTCGTCGCCTTGGAGGTCGATCGTGGTGACGATGTCGTGTGACCGGTTCTTGACCGGTGCCGAAGCCTTCTCGGCTATCCGTGTTGCTCCGGGGGCGTAGTAAACGAACTCCGTCTGATCACCGAACAATCTGTAGTGCTGCCCTTGCAGACGTTGTAGGAGCCTGACGTCGAGCGGGTAGACGTTGTATTTCCAGGCCTCCTCGTCGAAAACTCCCAATAGCTCTTCGAGCTTTTCGGGGTATTCGGTCGCGAGGTCGTTGCTCTCGGAGAAGTCCTCGGCGACGTGGAACAGCTCCCATTCGTCGTCCTCGAACGGCTTCACTTCTGGGGTTATGTCCCAGGGCATCCGATTGCCGTGGAGGGTGACCGCCTTCCAGCCGTCGGCCCATATCGCCCGATTGCCGAACATCTCGTAGTACTGGCGGGTTCGGGCGTTCGGAGCATCGGCGTCGTTGAAGGCATACATCATCGACACACCGTCGAAGGGCTTCTGCTCGATCCCGTTGTAGGTGGCTGGCTGTTCGACCCGGGCCACCTCCATGATCGTCGGAGCGATGTCGGAGATGTGGAAGTACTGGGTCCTCACTTCGCCCTTGGCTTCGATCCCATTAGGCCAATGGACCACCAGGGCATCGTGCTGGCCGCCGCGGTGCTCACTCTGCTTGAAGTACTTGAACGGCGTGTTCCCGGCCATCGCCCAGCCAGCGTGATAGTGGGGATAGGTGGTCTCATCCCCCCACTCTTCGATCTTCTCCACGCTTGATTCAAAAGGCGTCTGCAGTCCGTTGAGGACATAGGTCTCATTGAATGTGCCGGCGAGTCCGCCCTCACCACTCGCACCATTGTCGGCGGTGACGAAGATGAGGGTGTTGTCCAGCTCACCGACGCGATCCAGCGCCTCGACAACGCGGCCAATCTGGTGATCGACGTGCTCCATCTGGGCGGCGAACACCTCCATCTGCCGGGCGTACAGCTTCCTCTCATCGTCAGACAACGAGTCCCAAGCCGGAATCTCGGGGATTCGCTCGGTGAGCTGGGTGTGCCTGGGCACCACACCCAGCTCTTTCTGACGCTCGAGAATCATTTCTCGTGCCCTGTCCCAACCCATATCGAAATGACCTCGATACTTCTCGATGAACTCTGGAGGCGCGTGATGAGGGGAGTGCATCGAACCCGACGCCCACAACATCATGAAGGGATCATCCGGCTTGAGCGACTTGTGGCCCGTTATCCACTCGATCGCTCGGTCAGCGAGATCTTGGTCGAGGTGATAGGTCTTGTGATATGGCTCCGGGGTGTGGTCGTTCCACATCACCGGGACAAATTGATGGACGTCTGCTGCCATGAACGTGTAGGCGTGGTGGAATCCTTCGCCGCTTGGCCAGCGGTCAAAGGGACCGACCTGTGAGATCTCGTGGAGAGGCGTGTGATCCCACTTGCCCAACGCATAGTTGACATAGCCGGCATCGGCCAGATAGTTGGCCACAGACTTGCATGTGTCAGGGACCATTGCGTTGTACCCGGGAAACCCCATCGCCGTCAAGGCGTGGCTGCCAAGGCCGATCGAGTGTGGATTGCGACCGGCCATCAGCGAAGCACGGGAAGGAGAGCACAACGCCGTCGTGTGGAAGTCATTGAACCGCAGTCCGTTCTCGGAGAGACGATCGATGTTCGGGGTCTCGATCAGTCCGCCAAAGGACTGTCCAAGCTGGGCGAAGCCCACGTCGTCGAGGAGGAAGATGATGACATTCGGTGCGTCGGCGTGGGGCCGCACCGGATCCGCCCACCACTCCTCCGATTCGGCGAATGTGGGGGCGATCACCCCGCCGAAGCCTTCGACTGTCTTGGTTCTCGATTCGCTACTCACATGAACTCCGCGTTTGACGAAGGAGTGACCCTACAAGGTTCGGGTGCCTCTTATCCTCGGCAACATGAGAAGCGAATGTGTCTGGGTACCCGGCGGCGTATTCACAATGGGCTCGGACCACCATTACCCGGACGAGGGACCGGCGAGACGGGTCGAGGTCGATGGACTCTGGATGGGCGAGAAGCCGGTGACCAACTCCGATTTTGCCGCCTTTGTAGATGAAACCGGGTACACGACCCTGGCAGAAGTCGCTCCCAAGGCCGAGGATTACCCCGGCGTCCACCCCAGTGATCTGGTTCCCGGTTCGCTCGTCTTCCAGATGACCCCTCGACCGGTCGATCTCAGCGACTACCGCATCTGGTGGCACTGGACCCATGGTGCGGACTGGCGTCACCCAACCGGTCCCGATTCAGACCTCGACGGGTTGGAGGATCATCCGGTAACGCACGTTGCCCACGAGGACGCAGCCACGTATGCAGAGTGGGCCGGAGAATCCCTCCCCACAGAGGCGGAATGGGAGTTCGCGGCAAGAGGAGGTCTCGACGGCGCCGAGTTCGTTTGGGGAGACGACAACCCGCAAGAAAACGGCTCACCCGTGGCCAACACCTGGCAGGGGAGATTCCCCTATGAGAATACGGAGGACGACGGCTATACCCGGACCAGCCCGGTTGGCAGCTACGAAGCCAACGGATTCGGGTTATACGACATGGCAGGAAACGTGTGGGAATGGACCGATGATTGGTACGACGACCGCTCCAGTGATCCTATTGAGAACCCGTGTTGTGGGCCGAAGCATGCCGCTATCGAGGCCAGCTACGACCCGGCCACTCCCGATCTGAAGATCCCGCGAAAGGTGATCAAGGGCGGCTCCCATCTTTGCACGATCCAGTACTGCTTCCGCTATCGCCCGGCCGCCCGACAGCCGCAGACAATCGACACCAGTGCCAGCCATCTCGGGTTTCGGTGCATCAGCAGGGACGGTGCCTGAAGCCATACGTGGGCTCTGAGTTCGTATTTGGTATGGACAATCCCCCAATCGAGGCCGCCCCAATTCTGCAAACCACTGCGGACTCCTGAGGTGACGCACGCTTCCCTGATGGTGGTTGACCACCTACCAGCTTGGACTTCGAATCGACTGAAACGACTCACTCGTGCATCGAAGAAGTATCTCGTAGACGCCTCCCTGGTGGGTGCAACACTCGGCCTGGACACCGATGCTGTAATTCGAGACGGAGATCTCCTTGGACGCCTGCTTGGTAACTTCGTCGCCGCTCAGTTGCGAGCAGAAGCGACGGTCGCTCACTCGCGCCCGCGGCTGCATCACCTCCGTCAGGAACAGGGCCGCCACGAGATCGACGTGGTTGGCGAGCTTGGTGGGTGGCAGATCATCGCAATCGAGATCAAGGCATCCAGTGCGCCTTCAGCGGGAGATGCTCGCCACTTGCGATGGCTCCATGACCAGCTCGCGGACCGATTCGTGGGCGGCGTGGTGATCCAGACCGGAACCCATTCCTTTAAGCTCGACGATGGAGTCGTTGCCGCTCCGATCTCAACGCTTTGGGCGTAGGTAGGGCCAGTTGCAAAGCCGGTTTCTCCAAGTGGCCATACCCACCCGCAGACTGCTCCCGGCGGCGGACGCAGTGAATTGGTCGGGGTAGGGTCGGATTGTGCGCACCTCGGACCAGGACTTACTCAGACTCCTCGGACCGCTCGAACTGTTCGTAGGCGGAAAGCGGGTCGATCCGGGTGGGCCGAATCAGCGGGCACTGCTTGCGTACCTCGTCCTGCGCGATGGCGAACCTGTCGCGATCCCGACGATCGTCGAGGCGGTCTGGGGGGACGGTGCGCCCGAGGGTTCCGTGCGATCTCTCCGCACGTACGTGTCGAACCTGCGACGCCTGCTGGGCTCGGCGGTTGAGATACGGGGCGAGCAAGGCTCCTACCGCCTGACGCTGCGCAGCCTCGAGACCGACATCGACCTTTTTCGACGCGCTGTTGCAGATGCGGGCAGCATCGAGGATTCCCACGGTGTCGCGGCAGCGCTGGCGTCGGCACTCGATCTGTGGCGGGGCCCCATTCTGGTGGACCTGGATCGGCCGTGGGTTCTCGACGAATCGTCGATCCTCGAAAGCCAACGCGCCAACGCGGTCGCGCGATGGGCGGAAGCGACGATCGCCGATGGTGAACCCGAGAGCGTGATCCCGCAGATCGAACCGATGGTCGCGGAGGCGCCCCTCGACGAACGGCTCACCGGGATCCTCATGCGTGCGTTGTATCAGTCCGGTCGACAGGCCGATGCTCTGGCCGTCTACCGGCGCTTGCGCAATATGCTGGCGGATCAGCTCGGCGTGCAACCGGGGCCCGAGTTGCGGAACCTCGAGGAACAGATCCTGATGCATGAGGTCACGGCCGATGGTGTCGAGCCGCGATGGCTGTTCCCCGTGCCCGCTTCCGACCTGGTAGGCCGCAGCGCGGAGATCGAAGACCTGCTTGCACGCACCGAACAGGTGCGGCTGCTGACGCTCACTGGCCCCGGCGGCGTCGGCAAGACTCGTCTCGCCGTGGAGGTCGGTCGACGAATCCTCGCAGATGGGACCCGGCCCGTGTTCTTCGCCGATCTGTCGGCGGTGCAGGACGAATCCGCTGTTGACGCGGTGCTTGCATCGAGCGTGGGTGTCCAGCCCCATCCAGAAGCCGGGCCGCTCGTGAGCCTGATCGAGTATCTAGCGCCTCGATCGGCGATCTTCATCGTCGACAACTGTGAACATGTCGCCGATACGGCAGCCCGTGCGCTTGCTTCCCTTGTGCGGGGTTGTCCTCAGCTGACGGTGGTGGCAACGAGTCGTTCCTCGCTCTATGTTGACGGGGAGTACGACTGGCACACCCCCTCTCTCGCCATTCCCGACCGCGCCGACGTGTCCGCCGACGAACTCCTCCGGTGGCCCGCCATCGAGCTCTTGCTTCGACGGGCGCCGAGCATTTTCGAGTTGACCGATGCCAACGCCGGCGACGTCGTGGAGTTGTGCCGGAGCCTGGACGGGCTCCCGCTCGCTCTGGAGATCGCCGCGTCGCAGCTCGGCTCGATGACCCCTGCCGAGATCGTCGCCACGCTCGGGTCACGAGTCCAGCTCTCACGCACAGATGCATCGGGCGAGTCGCGCCACGCGACGCTCGACGCAACCGTCGGGTGGTCCTACGAGCTTCTCTCGGAACAACCTCGCGAACTGATCGTCCGACTCGGAGTGATGTCCGGTCGGTTCCTGTTCGAGGACGTTCTCGCAGTGTGTGCGCCGGTGACAGAGTCCCCGGAAGCGGTGCGACACCAGTTGTCGATGCTTGTGGACCAGTCCCTGGTGATGGCAGAGACCTCGGGAACCCGAACCACGTATCGCTTGCTGGAGACGATCCGTCGCTTCGCAATCGGTCACCTCGGTGAAGCCGAGCCTGGCGTGAGGAAGCGTCACGCTCGCCACTTCGCCCGCCTTGCGGAGGTCGAGGCAGCCCGCCTGCTGACGGGCGAGGAGCGCGACGCCATCGTCGAGATGTCCTCAGCGTACGACAACCTTCGTGGAGCGTTTCTATGGGCGATGGAGAACGAGGACCTGGAGTCGGCATCTGCGATCGTCGTCTCGCTTCCTGACGGCGGTTACTGGAGATCTCGCTACGAGCTCGTCACCTGGTCGCGGTGGCTGTGGCAGAAAATGACGCCGAACGACCCCCGATGGCGAGCCGTGTCGGGAACCGCATCCCGGGGGGCATGGATGGAGGGTCAGTTCGATGATGCCAGCGCCTTCGCTCGCGAGGCAGCCGCTGCCGAGGGCGTCGTCCCATCGATGTGTGGCTATCCCGAGGACGTCCTTGCAGATATCGCTCTCTATCGCGGTGATGCGAAGACCGCGCTGCTCCACTACTCCGGGGTGGCCGAGGCAGCTCGTGGGCAAGGTGACCTCACTAGGGAGGTGTGGGCCATGTACTACGTTTCGGTGACCGACGCGGTGCTCGGGCGATCCGCAGAGGCTGCCGATGCCGCTGCCCGGGCGCTGGCAGGTGCCAGGAAGACCGGTAACCCGACATCGCTCGCTTTCTCCCTCTATGCGAACGGTCTCGCCGTCAAGCACGAGAAGCCGCAAGAGGCGGGAGCGATGTTCGAGGAGGCCGTGATGATGGCCGATTCGGTTCGCAACGAGTGGTTCAGCGGCATCGCCCGGATGGAGCTCGCCTCGGTCAATACGGTGCACGGTGACGTCGACGAAGGGTTCAGAGACTTTGCCAGGGTTGTCGACCATTGGTTTCGCGCCGCAGACCACACGCAGCTGCGACACACGTGGCGCTACCTGACGCGGGCGCTGGCGGACGTGGGCCTGCACGATGGAGCTGCGGTTCTCGTTGGAGCCCTTCTCGCGAACACGGATTCGACGCTCACCCACCCTCATCGTCGCGTGCTGGGCGACATCGCTTCAGCGCTGGGTGACGCCCAGTACCGGCGGCTCACCATCAGGGGGTCCATCATGTCGGTGCCCGAACTGGTGACTGTCAGCCTCGACGCCATCGACACCGCGCTGGAACGCGAAAGAGCCGACTGAGCTCACCGCTCCCCGTCCAGGTCCATCGATCCTGTTGTCGCCGGGGCAACTCCGTTGATGGCTTTTTGACCTGTCGTTGATGTCGCCGCGGCACGGTTATGCAGCAATGACGGGTCGAACAAGGAGAACGATATGACCTGGAACGTCAAGGGAAGCTACTTCGAGACATGCAACTGTGAGGCTGCTTGTCCGTGCATATTCCTGAGCCCGCCGACCGAGAAGGACTGCACGGTGTTCGTGGGGTGGCACATCGAGCATGGCGACTTTGAGGGCACGAAACTCGACGGCTTGAACGTCGCGTTGGCCGTTCTGTCGCCGGGGCACATGATGGAAGTGGAGTGGCAGGCTGCGCTGTACTTCGACGACAGAGCAACCGAAGATCAGATGAACGCACTCGGTGCGATCTTCTCGGGGCAGGCCGGTGGGCATCCTGAGCGGTTGGCGAGCCACATCGGCACCGTGCTGGGCGCGG
>QIDW01000134.1 GCA_003230435.1 Acidimicrobiia bacterium
GAGCAATTCATAGGCTGAACCGGTGAGGCAACAGCTCATCGAGAGTGTGCTCTCTTACGACTGACCCGTCCCCAGCGGTCACGATGACCTTCTCGACTCCGAACTCCGACATTGTCTGGCGGCAGTGACCGCACGGGTAGGCCCCTTCGACGTCGTCTGCATCGATACAGGCGACAGCAACACTGGCGATCTTTCGGATCCCCTGGGAGACGGCTGTATTGATCGCTGTCGCTTCTGCGCACGAGGAAACCGGGTAGGCGGCATTCTCGATGTTGGCCCCCGTGAAGATCTCTCCGTTCGCGCTGACCACAACGGCTCCAACCCGGAAATGCGAGTACGGAGAGTATGAGCTCTCAGCGGCCTTTCGGGCTGCGGCGGCAAGTTCGTCGGTGTTCACGATTCCTCCAGCAATGCATCAACAAAGATATCCGGGTCGAACGGGACGAGGTCGTCCATCCCCTCCCCCACACCAATCAGCTTGACGGGAACACCCAGGCTCTTCTCGACAGCGATGATGATGCCACCACGCGCCGTGCCATCCAGTTTGGTCAGCACAATGCCAGTGACCGGCACCGCCTCGGCAAACTCACGTACCTGAGCCAGACCGTTCTGACCCGCAGTTGCATCCAAGACCAAGAGCACCTCATCGACGAGGCCGTCGCCAGCAGCGACACGGTGGATCTTGCCTAACTCCGCCATCAGGTTCTTCTTTCCGTGGAGTCGGCCCGCAGTATCGACGATCACGACATCGATCCCTTTCGCTCGAGCTGAAGCAAGGGTGTCAAAGGCGACAGAGGCAGGGTCACCGCCAACCTGGCCTCCCACCACGTCGACGCCAACGCGGTCTCCCCAAGTTTGAAGTTGTTCATTTGCGGCGGCCCGGTAGGTGTCGGTTGCTCCGAGAATCACGGTCTTACCCTCGTCCTTGAGTCCTTTGGCGAGCTTGGCGACCGTCGTTGTCTTTCCGGAACCGTTGACTCCCACCACCAGCCACACAGAAGGGTGGCTCCTCGTGGCCAAAGTGCGCCCTACCTTGCCCAACTCTCCCCGGAGTTGCGACGCCAGCGCATCTCTCGTCTCTTCGGCAGTCTCTGGCTTCGTGGAACGCACGCCATCGACAATCCGAGTGGTTGCCTCGACACCGACATCCGCCGCGAGAAGGGCGTCTTCGATTTCACCCCAGGTCGACCCGTCGATTCCCGAGCCCCACGCATGCCGGAGAGCCACCCCAAGAGTCTCCGCCGTCCTCGCCAGTCTGTTCCGCTCAACGCCGGAGTCTTTCGATTCACCTCTCCGGCGAATCAGCAATAGCCCGATGAGCACCACTATCGCGGCGATGATCAACAGCGCGACCAGTGTGGTGTTATCCATTCGGAGCTGGAATCTACGTGCTCTCCAACATAGATACGGTCGCATGTCTCGGCGAGACAGGGGCGTCGCCTCGCCAGGACGCAGGACGAAGGCGCACCCGGGGCGGTGCGTCGAGGACGAGGACGCCGCGAGCGGCGTCATCTGTCCGTTGAAACGTCATCGTATTTATGTTGGGGGGCACTAAGCCACCTGCTCGGAGACGACGGTTGTCATTTCCTTTCGGATCGCCTGGGACGAACCACCCGGCTCCATGGTCACTCCGTAGAGGACGTCGGCAGCCTCCATCGTCTGCTGCTGGTGGGTCACGATGAGAAGCTGCGCTCTCTGTCTGAATTCGTCGACGATGCGGAGAAAACGGCGCAGGTTGGTGTCGTCGAGGGCAGCCTCCACTTCGTCCAAGACATAGAAAGGGCTTGGTCGGGCTTCAAACACTGCAAAAAGGAACGCCAGGGCCGCGAGGCTCCGCTCGCCACCGGAGAGCAGAGTCATATGGCTGACCTTCTTCCCCAGCGGTTGGGCATCGATCGCCACACCTGATTGGGTGTCAGCCGGGTCAATCACCCGAAGCCGGCCGCGGCCGCCGGGGAAAAGGACACCGAAGTATTGCTCGTAGGCTTCAGCCACTTCGTTGAAAGCCGTCTGGAAACGCGATTCGATCTCTTCTTCCAGGACTGTGATGACTTTTCGGAGCTCAGACCGCGATGACTCGATGTCACTCATCTGGTTCGACAGGAAGGTGTGACGCTCGTCCAACTCCCGGAACTCTTCGGCAGCCAGAGGGTTGATCGGCCCAAGACGGCTCAGCTGCGCGCTTCTCGACTCGAGGAGTTCCTCGAGGTTGGTGTCCTCCGGCAGTTCAGGTCGTGAGGCACCCATTGCCGCATCGGCATCCGAATCGGCATCACGTCGAATCGACTCGACAATCGCCTCGCGATGGAGACGAAGCTCTGCGAGTCGAACGTCGAGCTCGGCGCCACGCTCCCCAGCGTTGTTGATCGCCTTCAGCAGTGCGTCGTGTTCGGTTCGCACCGCCTCCAGGTCTCCAAGGACGCCTTCGTTCTCATTCCGCAGACGAGTTTGACGGTCTCTGAGCTCGGAGATACGTCGCGCGAGCACCGACACGGCGCGCTGGGCGAACCCCTCCACAGCAGCAAGTCTGTCCGGGTCGGTTTCCGGTCTACGGCCGGACCCAAGACGCTGGACTTCAACTTCGATACGGGCTAATCGCTCATGAAGAAGACGCTCGCGCTCAACGATGCTCCGAAGTTTCCCTGCGGCATCTTGCCACTCAGAACGGGCCACCTCGCGATCAGCGGCGAGCTGGAGACGCCGCGCCTCCAGTTCATCCCAGACCCTGATTCGCTCCGCCTCTTCGCCTTGAATGGCCTCGAGACGGGATCTCAACTCCGCCATCAGACGTTGCCCTTCGTCAATCGAATCGGTCAAGGAAGCCTTTCGCTCCTCCAACCTGGCCTGCTCTTCCTCGATTGAGTCAACTGACTTCTGGAGTCGCCCCATGGCTTCGGATCGTCCGGCCAATCCGGCTTCGGCCGACTCGAGACGCTCGAGCGCTGCCCTCTCCACCTCGCGGCTGGTTTCAAAGTCACGTCGCGCGGCCGTGTGAATCGACTCGGCGCGAGCCAAGGCGGTTGATGATTTCTCCAGTGCGACCTCTGCCGTCTCCAACATCGCCACACCGGCGCCGTCGGGGTTGGCAATGTGCACACCAGAAACTGAGATGAGATCGCCTTCGGGGGTCACTGCACGGAGAGCCGGGTACTTGGCGATCAGGTCCCACCCGCTCACCCAACCCTCAACAAGGACAACATCGCCCAGGAGGCGTGTGGCAAGACCCTGATGGGCATGAGGCCCGAGCCGGTCGATCAACGCCTCGACGCCTAGGTTCTCAGCGACTTCCTTGGCGGGCGCAGACCCTTCAGACATGGCGGAGACCACCGGAACAGAACCTCCACCGGAGCTCTTCACAGTCTCCACGACCTTGCGAACAGTCTCGACGTCCTCAAATGCAACCGCATCCGCCCAACGACCCAAGGCTGTGCCGACGGCGGCTTCTATACCGTCGGGGATGTCAAGCTGAGAGATCAAAGATCCGATCACTCCTTTTGCCCCTTCGACCAACAGGCGCGCTTCGGAGTCGAAGCGGCCTTCGAAAGCGGCCTTTATGGCATCCACCCTGGCCTCTGCCGAGGCCACCTCCAGACGACTCGTCGCCCTGGTCTCCTCGGCCGTCGACCAGGCCTCCTGGTCTGTTGTGCGCTGAGCTGAGGCGTCGTCATATGCTGTCTGAATCGCGGAGATCTCCTCGTCGATCTTCTTGATCTCTCCGTTGACGCGATCTACCTCCGCGGTTTCATCGCGTCTCTGTGATGCGATTACTTCGAGTCGGTGAGTTACGCCTTTCCGCTCGCGATCATCACGAATCCGAGCTGACTCCAGAGAACTGAGCTCTCCCCGCGCAGCTGCGAAGGCTCCCTCGGGCGAAAGCGCGTTCTGCGTGGCAACAGCTCGCTCTTCGTCTTCGAGCCGACGGAACCTCATCTCGGCCCTATCGGCCACCGACGCCGCCTCTCGGCGATCCCCGTCAATGGACAGGATTTCGTCGTTGATCGCCCCCGTCTCGCGCTCGAGGTCGTCTCGCCGCTCGACCGCAGCCTCACGTCGTCCGCTGATGGCACGACGACGCTCATGGGCAACTGAGGCAACACGCAAAAGACGCTCAATGGTGGTCTCCAGCATCGCAGCTGCGGATGTGTCACGATCGAGGTCGAGGCCCACCTGTTTGGCTGTTTCTGTAAGAGGAGCGAGCCGGGCAGAAAGATCCTCGACCTTGCGCCGATCAACGTCGAGGGTTTCGTGAAGCCGGGACTTCTCTGACGTCGCGATTGTCAGACCTCGATCGTGCTGAGCAAGGGCCTTGCCACCGAGATAGAGCCGGAGAGCTGTCACTTCGCTCTTCAGGCCGTCGTATCGCTCGGCGGCGCGTGCCTGACGACGGAGCGGGCGCATTTGGCGTGCAATCTCGCCCAGAAGGTCATGGAGACGAACAAGATCGTCATCGGTTCTCTCCAGCCGTCGTTCGGAGCGTTCCTTACGCCGACGATGCTTGAGGATTCCGGCGGCCTCCTCGATGACCGCACGGTGCTCCTCGGGTGAGGCGTTGAGCACGGTGCCAATCTCGCCCTGGCCGATGATCACATGCTGGTGACGTCCGACGCCAGAGTCGGAGAGCAAATCCTGGATGTCGAGAAGACGACAGTTGACCCCGTTGAGCTCGTAGTCACTCGAGCCATCCCGATAGAGCCGCCGGGTGATCGAGATCTCATCGAGATCGAGGCCAATCATGCGCTCGGTGTTATCAACCACAAGGGTCACCTCGGCCTTGCCCAGCGAAGGACGGGTGGCTGTGCCGGCGAAGATCACATCGTCCATCTTCTGGGTGCGCAGTGTCTTGGTTGACTGAGTGCCGAGGACCCAGGACAAAGCGTCGACAAGATTGGATTTACCCGTGCCGTTGGGACCAACGACAACCGTCACACCCGGACGGAACTCGAGACGCGTGCGATCGGCGAACGACTTGAAACCGCTGAGTTTTAGTGACTTCAGATACACAGCTGACTACCTGGCAAATAACACGTCTGTGATTGTTCGGTCAGGCTAACGAAAACCAGTTGTTTAGCGGGTTATTGCCACATTCGGATGAATAAGGAAGTCGGTCAGCGTCTCATCCGGTCGCGCCGTCTCTGACTCAACCCCACTGACAGCGGCCATGGATGGGCCGGCCCAGGCCCATGTGATCAGCCGGTCAAGGGCTTCGGTCTCCCCCTGGGCAAACAACTCGACCCTCCCGTCTGGGAGATTGCGCACCCAACCAGTCAGATCGAGAGATCGGGCAACGCTCCGACACGTTTGGCGGTATCCGACCTCCTGGACCTGGCCGCTCACCCACGCGTGGACAGCTCCTCGAGTCATAGTTTCTGGCACCCGGGACAGAAGTGAGTTGATCGTGATCGGACAACGATCCTTTCGATGGGAGTGCCGCACGTAAAACATGGCTCATCTGTCCTGGCGTAGACACCAAGACGGCTCAGATTGTCTCCGGCTTGGCCGTCGGGAAGAAGGTAGGCCAGATCTCCCAGGGTGGTTCCTCCGCTCTCGATCGCTTCGGACAGGACTTTCCCTATGGCCAGGAGCAGCCCGGCAACTTCGGTCGTTTCGAGATCTCCACCCGGTGTCAAAGGATGGATTCCTGCGAGATGAAGGGCCTCGTCGGCGTAGATGTTGCCAAGGCCGGCTATCGGACCCTGATCCAGGAGGAGAGCCTTGATCGGCGCGGTTCGACCGTTCAGCGCGTTCATCAGAGTCGGAGCACTCGGAGGGTCAACCCAGGCATCGGGGCCAAGTCTGGAAAGACCGGAGTCTGAAAGCTCATCCTCATCAAAAGCAGCGATGAAACCAAAAGTCCGGGGATCGATGAATCTGACCTCGACACCGTCATCAAGTGTGGCGACAAAGTGGGTGTGCGGGGCCCGCTCTTCAGTTTTCACAGACTCGGCGGCATCGGTTTTGGCGGCAACGCTGAAACGCCCCGACATCCCCAGGTGAGCGACCATGGTGTAGCCGTCATCCAATCCGACGACCAGGAACTTGCCGTGCCGACCGACCGTCTCGACCCGTCTACCCGTCAGCCGGGACTCGATCTCACCCGTCGTTGCGTTATACCTGCCAGTGCGGGTGTGTGTCACACGAACACTCTGAAACCTTCGTCCCACCATGGCACCTTCAAGATGCCGACGTGTGATCTCGACTTCGGGGAGTTCGGGCAGAAAGGCCTCCAATGAGAGCCCGGTTACGGTACCCATCCCCATGCAGATAGCTCCACGCCCGTTTGGCCAGATACTTGGCGAGGCCATCAACAGGCTGGGCCGAACCTGGAAGCCTCTCGCCTCCACGGCCCTCCTCGTCTTCATACCGGTCGGCATCCTGACCCTTCTCGCCTTTCAGATGACAGGTGCCATCGATTTCCTCGAACTTGTGTTCAACGACCCCGGGGCTCTCAACAATCTCCCCCCCGATGTGTTCTTCGAAGTCGCACAACCTTTCATAAAGGCGGTCGTGATCGCTGTGGTGCTCCAAATGATCGCCACACTCTTCGTCTATCTCACGGTCCACCACATTGTTGCTTCGGACATATCCGGGGAGCCAGTTTCTGGACCCGTGGCGAGGCGGCACGCGTTGAGGCTCATGGGAGTTGGTCTTGTCGCCGGACTTGTCGGCCTCATCGTGATCGGAGTGATCATGGGGATAGGTCTCGCGATCTGGCTTGTTCCGTTCGCGCTCGTCGGCACGCCCAACGCCACAAGCAGTTTGGTGGCCGTGCTCCTCTTTCTGGCCTTCGTCGGACCCGGTATCTGGCTTCTCATCTCGTTCTCCATGGCGTCGTCGGTGATAGCCATCGAGAGAAGCGGGCCGATTCGCGCCCTGTCGAGAAGTCTCAGCCTGGTCAAAGGCCGATGGTGGCCAACGCTCGGCTTTCTGCTGATGGTGGGACTTCTTGGGTCGGTGGCGATTCAACTGATCCAGCTGGTCGCGATTCCGCTATCAGTGGTTGGAGACTTTGGTACCGGAATCTCCCTGGTGTCGGCTTTGGGCATTGGAGCCCAGGGATTGATAGTCGCAGGGATCGGTGCCATGTACACGTCCTGGTACATCGACCTGCGGGCAAGGCAGGAGGAACTGCTCAGCGAGGATCTTCTTCAAGTGCCTCCTGAGAGCTGAGCGTCGCGAGAGCCTCCTCGGCGGCGGACTGCTCGGCATCTTTTTTCGATCGACCCTCACCCGACCCCAATCGAATGCCATCCACGTAAACGACGGCACCGAACCGACGGTTGTGGTCTGGACCACTGCCTTCAACCTCGTAGACAGGTCGCCTTCCGTCCCGGGCGACGTGCTCTTGGAGTCGAGTCTTGAAGTCCTTGATGCCAGGGCTCTTGGCTCGGTCAGCCATCAGATCGGCCCAGAGCGACAGAATGATTTCCCTGGCGGAGTCAATTCCGGAGTCGAGGTAGACCGACCCCAGGATCGCCTCAACCGCGTCGGCGAGGATGGAGTCCTTTCCACGACCACCCGTTCGTTCTTCACCCGGGGCGAGCTCGACATGGGCCCCAACGTCGATCGATCTTGCAATCTCGGCGAGAGCAGGACGGCTGACAACGGCCGCACGGACCTTCGCCATCTGCCCCTCGGCCAGGTGGGGGTACGACTCGTAGAGCAGATCCGTGATCACAAGCTGCAGAACTGCATCGCCAAGAAACTCGAGACGCTCGTTGTCGTTGCGGGACGGGTCATCCGAGCTAACCGACCGATGGGTTAGCGCGAGGCGAAGCAGTTCCGGGTTCTCGAAGGTGTAACCCAGCTTGTCTTCAAGAGTCATGCCAGCTGTTCGGCCAGCCGTCCCGGCAGGTCGCCCTCTGCGCCGTCCCTGGCCAAGACGAGGGCGTTGGAGATAGCCACACGGCTCGAACTTCCGTGGGCCATCACAGCAATCGATTTCACTCCAAGAAGCTGCGCGCCTCCGTAGGTTTCGTAGTCCAGCATCTCCCCGACTGCCTCGACAGCAGGAAAGACTTGCTGCTGAACATCCGGTGAAAGTTTCGAGAGAGCCTCGAGAAGGTAATGGGTCACAAGCTTCACCGTACCTTCGGTCGTCTTGAGGAAGACATTGCCGGTGAAGCCGTCGGTAACGATGACGTCCGCTTTGTCGGTAGCAATGTCGCGACCTTCGAGATTCCCCACAAAATTCGTCGGACCGGCGTCAAGTAGGTCGTACGCAACTCGTTCCAGTTCGCGCCCCTTCCCCTTTTCCTCTCCAATGGAGAGAAGGCCAACGCGCGGATCATCCACGCCGATCAGGGCTTGGGCCGCAACCGATCCCATGATCCCGAACTGAGCGAGTTGTTCAGGCTTGACCTCCGGATTGGCACCGGCGTCGAGCACAAGCGTCGGTGTCACCGGGGTGGGGAATATCGTGGCTATCGCCGGCCGCGAGACTCCCTTGATTCGTCCAATGACGATCGCAGCCGCAGCCATGGCTGCTCCGGTCGACCCGGCGGAGACGAACCCATCCACTGTCCCCTCCGCCACAAGCCCTGCGGCGACGTTTATCGACGCCTGAGGTTTCTCTCTGAGCGCCCGGCCAGGATCGTCGCCCATGCCAATGACGTCGGCCGCGTCAACAATCGGAAGACGGGCGTCAAGCTTGAGTAACTCGACATCAAGAGACTCGTGATGCCCCACCAGCACCACATCCACACCACGGCGTGCCGCCTCAACCGCGCCGGCAACGGTTTCGGACGGGGCGTGGTCGCCCCCCATTGCGTCGAGGGCGATGCGGGCCAATGCTCTTAGTGCTCTTCGCTGGGGGGCACTTAGTCGGTCTCGAGCACTTCGCGGCCGGCGTAGGTGCCGCACTCACGACAGGCGCGGTGAGGAAGCTTTGGCTTGCCACACTGCTCGCACGCCACACTGGCGGGAGCGGAAACCTTCCAGGCCGCCTTGCGCTGACGGGTCCGAGAGCGCGACATCTTTTTCTTGGGCACCGCCATGTCGGCACTCCTTGGTTTCTCAGGAATCGAATAGATCTTTCAGGACGGCAAAGGGAGAGCCAGAGTCCTCTCCATGCCCGTCACAGGGGTCACTATTCAAGTCGGTTCCACAGATTGGGCAAAGTCCCTTGCAGTCTTCTTGACAAACTGGGGTCGCCGGAATGCTCAACGCCAACTCGTCGGTGGCAGTCTCCCCGACATCGACTTCATTGTCGACAATGGCGTAGCCGTCCTCATCCGGCATGACCGAGAAGTGCTGCAAGCCCTCCGATTCGAGTTGCTCGTCCCGCTCCGTGAGACAACGCACACACGTGAGGCGGGCGTTTGCCACCACTCGAAAGTTGGCCTGGACTCCGTCAACCGTCCCCACAACCACGCCTGTGACCGCCATAGGGCCGTTGACGGTCGAATCACCCAGCCGAAGGGAAACATCGCGAGTCCCGGAGAATCTCCGTTCCCTCTCGAGGTGTCCGGCCAGGTCACCAACGCTGATGACCAAGTCGGCGCCCATGTCAGATCGGGACTTCGGGTGGCCTGGGTCTCGCCTGGTGGAGCTCGTTTCGTGCATCTAGCACCTGGGCCATTATGTCTTCGAGGAGTCCCTCCACCCGCTGCAGCTTCTTCTCGATCTCGTCTTCGGTCTCGAGTCGGAGACGCCGAGCATCACCTTCGGCCCGGCGGACGAGGATGTTGGCCTCCTCAACTGCCTCGGCAAGGATGCTTGATTCCGAGACCATGTCGTCCGCCTCGGTCCGGGCTTTCTCCATGATCTCGCGGGCTTTCTCATTCGTTCGAGAAATGAACGCCTCGCGCTCGCGGACCATCCAACGGGCCGCTCGTAGTTCGTCTGGGAGGCTTGCCCGAAGATTCTCGAGAAGACTGAGATAGGCATCCCGATCGACAAAGGCATTGGACGACAACGGCATCGTCTTCGCCTCGTGGAGATGGACTATCAGATCGTCGACGATGTCGAGAATGTCGGTGGGCTCCGGACGGCCAGAGGCATCCACAACAACCTCGGTGCCGATATCTATTTCTGTGTCCTGGGTCATGACAACCGCTCCTTCAATGCACTCTCCACCAC
>QIDW01000411.1 GCA_003230435.1 Acidimicrobiia bacterium
CTTGACATAGGAGAAACACCTATGCGTGGTCCAAAGGCAGCCTGACCAACGGCAATTTCAGCTTCTAGTCCACTAACCGTTCACTGTGACCTTGGAAACCATCCGTGACTTGTTGTCACGGGTGGATGATCGACTAATTCGGGCGGGAATCCATGCTGTTTCGGAGGTTGTGCCAACCACGAACTGGTGGTTCCTACTCAGAATGGCAGGCTCCATCGACGAAGTGAGGATGTTGCCTAGGTCGAGGCGCTGAGCCTCTTCTACGCTACAACTACGAATTGCCCCATCATGCCGGCGTCTTCATGTTCCAAAATGTGGCAGTGGAACATGTAAGGATCATTCGGGTCGGCGAAGTCGCCAAAATGGGTGATGATTCTGACCGTTTCGCGTGGCATTACCAGCACCGTGTCTTTCCAGCCTCTTTCATTCTCTGCTGGTGTCAACCCATCTCGTGTCAGGACTAAGAATTGGATGTCATGAACATGAAACGGGTGAGGCAGGTCCGAATTGTTGGTTACTTCCCAGATTTCGGTGTCGTTCAGTTTGATGGTCTGATCGATCCGATTCATGTCCATGCTCTGTCCGTTGATTGTCATGGGCCCAGAAAAACCCATTTCCAATATGAATGGACGGGTCCTGTTGGCCTCGCCTTCCTGAAGGCGGTCGATGGAGGCCAGGGAGGCCGGTAGAGCGGTAATGGGGTTGGCAGTTGGCGAACCAACATCGATGGTCATGATGTCAAAGGTTGAGTTGTCCAAAGAATTGCTGTTCCAAAACGGGCTGACATTTACCTCTGACGAATAACTCACCAGCCGCACTTGGCTATTCTCCTGACCGCTGAAGTCGACGAGGATCTCTGCTCTCTCACCGTTGGATAACAGCAATCGAGTCAGTGGAACCGGGCTTTCCAATAGCCCACCATCTGTACCTACTTGATGGAATTGACGGTTATCGCTGAAACCAAAATTGTAGAAACGGGCGTTGGAGCCGTTGAGGAGGCGGAAACGGACGAATTGTGCCGGGGCGTCGAACATGGGAGTGACAGCCCCGTTGACCAGAATCTGATCTCCTTTCACACCGAAATTGGTGCCGGGGTAATTGAACGAACCATCGGCATCGATAATCTTGTCCTGAACAATTAGAGGAATGTCGTCTATCCCATATTGATCAGGTAGGGCATATTCACTTTCGGGATCTTGGACGATAAATAGTCCAGCTAGACCGTGGTAGACATGCTCGGCTGTCTTATTCTCCAAATGGGGGTGATACCAAAAGGTGGCTTCCTCATTCATGATGGTGTATTGGGCCTGCCAGGTGTCACCATCTTTGATTACTTGATGAGGGCCCCCATCCATCATCGCCGGTAAATGTATGCCATGCCAGTGGGTAGTCGTCGGTTCGCCCAATTGATTGGTCACATTGATGACAACGTCGTCGCCTTTGCGCATGAGCAGCGTGGGACCAAGAATATCGCCGTTGTAGGCGAAGGTTGCGGTGGTCTTCCCAGGGACATAAGCCATGGAGCCTTGTCGCATGGTCAAGTCGTAAACTTGTCTGCCATCGATTTCCGTTCCGGTCAATAGGTCTGGGACGGGTAGACGTTGACCACGAATCACGTCTGTCGCTGTTGATGAAGGATTTCCGTCGTTCAGAAACTGGTCGCGAAAGAGGAAACCCCCACCTAACAAAACAACAGCGCCACCAGCGGAGAATTGCAAGAACCTTCGACGTGAAATGTGAAATCGTTTTGTCATTTCTTCCCCTTAATTCCAATTCTCGTAATTGGTCGTCAACAGCTTCATGTAGTGGCGTACGAGAATCTATGCCGCGGACCAGAAGGCTCACGACCGGTCGGCCAAGCGAGCTGAGCTCGGCTCAGTGCTTCGACCAATTCTCTGTTGTCACCTTGGTCTCTTCTCTCTCGTGTGTTCGCGTCATCGCCTTCTCAGTGGCCACTCCAGCGCCGAGGGTATGGCACCACCCCGGTGCCGTCACCGCCCCATGGAACGATCGTGTCTCCCCCAAATGTGGGTAGGGCTAGGTGCAGGATCGGGGAACATAGCCCATAAGGGGAGCCTGAAAATCAGCCTGTGGGAAGTGACCGCGTTGGACGATATGGCGTACGGTGGATCGATGTGCGACTCGACCCGTCGATCGGGCAGCGGCTGTCATTGTCGAACGATGGTTTCCGGCACTGTTGTGGACGCTCACACACCGCTGAGAAGAGCTCCGCGGCCGCTGCGGGGCCCGTTCACTTGCTGGCCGCGCGTCGCAGACGCCGTTCTCGCCATCGTTGGGTTTGTAGTGGCTGCCTTGGTCTCGTTCGAGGATCGCAATCAAGACTTCGCCGTTCGCCGGGTTGGAGGTCTCGTTCGAGGCGATCGAGGCGACACGTACCCATCGCCCGGACGTGATCCCGATGGACATTCGGATGCCGGAGATGGACGGCCTGGAAGCGACCGCCAGGATCGCAGAGGAGGCCGACTGGGAAGTGCGAATGTTGATCTTGGAAACTATTCAGGTCGCTAGTAGTTCCTTGGCGGTATCTTCAACGGTTCTGGCATTTCCCCGGGTGTAAGCCGCTGAGTAGTCATCCGGGTCGAGTTCCTGCTCCAGGTCCGCCAGAAGCGTCGTGGTCATCTCGGTTATCGAAATGTTGTCCACCAGCATTGATTGGCTGCTGATCGGGTCGCCAAGGACACTGGCCAGAATCGCCACCGCTTCATCTATCTTTCCCACTTTCGCCCGCACCTGAGCCACTCTTGCGAGCAGCCCGAGCTTTTCGACAACTTGTCCCATCTCCTCGGACATGGCGAGACTCTCCACGAAGGAGGCGTCGGCGGCGTCGAAATCTTCGACGCTGAGCTGCGCATCTCCGAGATACTGCAGTCCAGTCTGCGTCGCTCGCCGATATCCGATCTCCTTTACCCGCGTTACGAGTCTCTTGAGAATTTCGATCCCATCGTGGGGTCGACTCTGCATCGAAGCGATCACTGCCATGCCAAGGGCGTTCCAGGCTCTTGCCCAATATTCTTCGAGTTGGGACAACACACGTTCGCTTTCGTCGTAGACCGTGGTTGCAGTGTCGATGTTCCCCAGTTGGAGCTCCGATAGCCCAAGCCAGGCCTTTAGCAACGCCGGCAGCTGCTCGTTGCCGAGAGCCTCAGAGATGCGGACCCCTTCGGTGCCGACTTCTCGCGCTTCCTCAAAGCGGTTCAAGTAGGTCAGACAAGCAATTTGGCAAGTGATTGCATACACGTGAGCCGACCGATCCGGAAGCGTCGCCAGTTTGGCAACTGCATCGGTGGCCTGGTCTACACCCATTTCGGGCTGCCCCAGGTGTGCCCAGAACCATGCCTGCAATGCGGCCGCCGCTGCACGTGCAATCTCGGTGGTCTCGTCGCCGGAGTGTGGTTCAAGTGCATCGAGCGCCTCTCCATACAGATTGGCCGCCGCCTGGTGCCACCCCCGTATCTCGTGAAGTAACCACAGAGCGAACGCGAATTTCCGGGCTGCCGCACCGTCGCCGCCGGCAAGAGAGAGCTGCCAAGCCAACCTAATGTTGTCGAGGTCCGCTTCTACCAAACGTATGGCTTGTATCTGGTCGCTAAACATCAGTTCCTCTGCGTGGGCACCTAGCTCCGCATAAAAGTCCTTGTGCGCTGCCACCGTTGTTTCGTGGAGGGGGGCGTCTTCTCTCAAAGACTCTTCGGCGTACTGCCGTAGTAACTCGTGGACGGTGTACCGACCAGATTCCCGATTGTGGACCAGGAGCGATTTGCTGACCAGATTGGCCAGGTGCCGCATCGACGTTCCGGCCACGGCCTCTCCAGCCTCCCGCGTGAAGCCCCCACGGAAGACCGAGAGGGCCGAGAACATTCGGCGCTCGTCCGGGTCGAGCATCGACCACGAATAGTCAAACACCGCCCGAACACTGCGATGGCGATCGGGGATTCCCTCCATTTCGCTTTCGAGGAAGTCCAGGCTTTTTGCTATTTCTTCGGCGATCTCCCCTATCTGCAGTGCATCAACCCAGGCCGCAGCCAACTCGATCCCCAACGGCATGCCTCCCACCAACTCCAGAATTTGAGCGAGTGGCTCGAGGTCTTCGGCTGAGAGCGAGAACGAGGCATCAGCGCGTTTGGAGGCGTCGGCAAAGAGCCTGACACCACTGGCAGTGAAAGCTTCCTCCGATGTGCTCCAGGTCGTTTCCAACCCCGACACGGCCATAACCGTCTCACCTTTGATGTTGAGCTTGGACCGGGAGGTAACGATCATCTTGACCCGAGGACAACTGCTCAGTATTTCGGTGACGATGCCAGAGCCCGCGGCTACATGTTCGAAATTGTCAAAGACAAGCAGTTGATTCTTGCTGGCGAGGTATGTCAACAGCTGGGTTTGGAGGTCCTCCTCAGTAGAAAGGGCAATTCCCAACGACTCCGAAGCGGTCTGAACGATGTCGTCAGGGGCGTGGATGGGAGCCAGGTCGATGAAGAAGGCCCCGTCAGGGAACTCTGATGTGAGCTCCGCCGCAGTCTGGATGGCCAACCGGGTCTTACCGGCACCACCCGGCGCGAGGATCGTGAGCAACCGCGTTTCAGCAAGCGTCGTTCGGGCATTTGCAAGCTCGTGCTGCCGGCCGATGAACTCTGTCAGCTGGACCGGGAGGTTGTTGGGAACCGCGTCCAGTGAGTTCAAAGAGGGAAAGCGGTTGTCGAGGCCGTCGAGGTTCAACTGGAAGACCTTTTCAGGGCGAGTGAGATCCTTCAATCGATGAGCCCCCAGATCACTAATCGACACCCCTTCGGGTAGATGATCCTGGACCAGTTCGAACGTCGACCCCGATAAGACCGTTTGTCCACCGTGAGCGATCGATCGGAGCCGGGCGGCGCGGTTCACCGCTGACCCGTAGTAGTCCCCGAGTTCGAGCTCAGCTAAACCCGTGTGCAACGAGGCTCGCACCCGCAATGGCCGTGGTGTCGGCCAATCGACTTCGGCCAGCCGCCGCTGAATCTGAGTCGAGCCCTCAACTGCGTCGACCGCTGAGCTGAAGACAGCGAATTGGCTATCACCTTCCCCACGCGGTTTGACCAGGATCCCATTGTGGCCTTCTACGGCAGATCCGATCACTCCGTCGTGAAGACGAAGCGCATCCATCATCGAATCCGGAGCGTCCTCCCACAACCGTGTGCTGCCTTGAACGTCAGTGAAGAGAAAGGTGACCACGCCTTCGGGAAGCTCGTCCATTCGTCTGGAGCCTAGATGTATTGATCGGTGAGGTTGTTGACGCGGCTGATGGGTGGGCCGTCGACGACTATCACGAATCCCTATTGATCGCCCATCTGAACAGGGTCTGAGAGGGGTGGCAGCACCTGCTCCAACCATGGCCCAACTTGGCCCCGGCCCAGGAAAAAGTCCGATGATCCGCACACGCTTAGATCACAACTAGTGGGCGGGGAAAGAGGACGCCGAGAACCCTCTTCAGGACCCTCTTCAGGACCCTCTTCTTCAGGCTCCTCCTCTTCGCAGTCTTCCGGGTCTTCAACTACTTTCTTGACGCGAAGTGTGAAGTCGGTCTGGGGCCTGGTAGTGGTTACCAGGACAACCATATCCCCTGAGTACACGTCCTCCTGTTCGGGCAATTGCTGCCATCCCCCTCCGCCACCGCCTTTTCCCGGGCTCCCGCTCCGGTATGACACCAGAATATCGCCCGAACTCTGGGACTCCATGCACGCGAACTCGCCCTGCGTAATCGTGAGATACAGCCGAGTCACACCAAACGGCTCCGGCTCGTCGAACAAGATCCAGGGGCCACCTATCGAAACGGTGTCGGCCCTTGGTGTATAAGGGACCTCGCCGCCCCCGGAATCCCGGATCGATCCGTCGGTGAGCCCCTTGGAGAAGTTGTGGTAGAACTCAGCCATGCCGGGCAGGGCCGCCAGCGCCGTCTCGTGGGCAATGGGATCGACGCTTGTGGGCAAGGCCCTGATGATGGCGTCGACGCCCTTGTTTCCTAACTCCCAGAAGACTTGCTGGAAGAACAGCCAGTTGGGATCGCTGCGCAACACCATGGATGTTGTTTCCTGAGCGGCCAACGAGTCGGACAGTCTCCACTCCAGGTCACAGCGCTGCCCATTACACAAGGGGGCCGGGTAGACGATGTTGCTCATGTACTCGGCGAGGGCGTGATTCCACCATCGACGCTTCAGGTATGACGCCACCTCGGTCTGATCGGGGTAGGTCGCAGCGATGGCGCAATGAGCTATGTCGGCTGCAATCTGCTGCTTGAAATGTCCCTCGTTCCTGGTCTGCATTGGCCGGTTCACCGAGATCCCGCAAACCCGGGACGGGCTGGTATCGAGAACATACGTGTACGAGCCGCCAAACCTGGAGAACAGAATCTGGATGCAAGGCATGAAGTCGTCGCCGTACTGCGCGAGGGAATCCGTTAGGGCCTCGAGCGCCCACAGCAGGTGGGTTTCCCGTTTCCAGCCGTTTTCCAAGCCGGCGACCGGGAAGAACACGGCGAACTTCCATGCTCCCGTGTCAGCCACCTCGTATGCGCTCGGAGTCCACCCGGGCAGCGCGGGCTCATCGCTGGCGCATGCCGGCTGCTCGTATGTTCCGTCGTCAGGGATCCGATAGCCCCCGTCGTCCTCGTCGGGGGTGACGTAATCCTGGTCCCCCTCGCTGTCTTGTTGTGCGGTGAGGCCCAACGTGAAGAATCCGGTGTTGAGCGCCACGGTGAGAGGACCCGATCCAGCAGTCGAATCCTCCTGTCCGTCGGTGAATACCAGGAGATCGAGGAGACGGGTGATCTCCGCCTTGGCCGAGGCGTCGGGTCCCGTCTCCAGGTACTCGGTGGCCAGCCTGATAATCCCCGTGCCCGAGTAGTTGACTAATTCGGGATCTCGTAGGACTTGGGACGCATCCACCTCGTCTACAAAGAACCGCAACGTTGCCACGAGACCCTCGCCCAAGGTCCATTCCTCGGACTGTTCCTTGGTCAGGAGATTGTCGACGAAGCCCATTTTCGACAAGTCCGGCTCGGCTCTTTCGATGACGATGAGCTCTCCCTCGTCTCCCGAGAGCGTCGCCAAGGCGTTGATGGCGAGCCTCTTGGCGATCCCCAACTGATCTCCGAGCTCCACATCGGGGAGGGAGAGCACGATTCGGAAATAGGCTTCGCCCGTGCGGACTGCCAGGATCCCAGTCTCGAAGGCCCCGGTGACCGGGACACCCTCGAACCAGACGGCCTCCTCGCCGACCACCGACACAGGCTCGCCGACAACACCCCCAATGTCGATACCCGCCTCGAAGTCCGCTGCAGAGCCCGATTCGACCGCGACGTATATCTCGGCGGTGATTAGCTTGTTGCAGGAGAAGTCCCCGGGCTGCGAGATGTCTACGGGCGCCGAGAAGTTGTCGATCGTCACGACTTCGTCACGGGCGAACGGCCGGCCCTCGCGGTGAGGTGCGAGCAACTGCTCGGCATCGTCATCCGTCACCAACTGGCAGAGGTCCGCCTCGACCGGTGGTGCCGGCCCGAACTGGATCCGCTCGATGGCGGTCGCCGCCAATCCCTTGACGATCTCCAATCGTGTTGAGTCGTCCAGGTCTGAGCGGTTCAGCGTCACGCGGACGAACAAATAGCCCAGGGGCGTGCCCTGGACGACGCTCAAGACGCCCTCTCCCTCCCTGCCGAACCAGACGGCCTCCTCGCCGATTTCGGACGCCGGCACGCTCTCAACGCCATTCAGCAGGGCTCCCGGTTGGAAATCGTCCGGGGTCCCTGGCGCGACCTTTACGGACAGCCCCTCAACGATCTCGCCATCCGCTACATGCTGCCACACGCACCCCTCTCCACCCTCGAACAGGATCAGACCGCGCTCTGCCCAGGGAAGGGACAGGAGGCCCATCGCCTCCTCGACGTCGTCATCGGTGAGCAACGAGCAGCCGGTTATAGGTGGGACCTGAGGTCCCGCCTCGGACACTGCTTCCGACGAATCAGGCGCTTCGGCGGTGGGTGGCTGGGTCGCGGTTGGCGCTTCAGCCGCTGGCCCCTCGCCACCGACGTTGGCGACAATCAAGGCCGAGACCAGAGCTACCAGGCCCACGATCCCCAGGATCACCAGCATCCGTTTGCTGAGTGGCGTCTGATTACCGCCGGTCGGCGGAGTCTCCTGCGACTCCGGCGTCGGCTCCTCCGGCCCCATCACTCCCTCCCTGCTAACTGTGCGTCTGCTGTTTCCCGAAGCTACACAAATGTTCTCTCACATGCAGCAACCCATCGCATATCAGCCGAACTTCGATTTCTGATCGCCTCGACACGGGGGATCACCGGATCTGGCCGAGCCGGATCAGCGTTGGGTCGGCTTTCTCCGAGTCAGGCACCCAGTTCGGAGGCCTCCATCGACTCGATGAAATCCTCCAACACGATTGCTTGGGTCGGGCACGCCGCCGCCACTTCGCGAAGGACGTCTTCGTCAACGGTGGACTCGTCAGCAAGCTCGGGTTTGACAAAATCGCCTTGTCTCCAGCGGAACGCCGAGGGGGCAGTGACTATGCAGGTCCCTGCTCCGATGCAACGACGACGATCGATAACGACTCTCACTGCCATGTGACACCCGCCTTGATCGCGAATTCCATTGCCTCGGTCACCGATTCCACGCCGAGTTTGGTGAGGAGGGCTGCCGTATCCTCGTCGTTGGCTCCGTGACCGTTGCCAGTCGATCTTCTGGCGCCGGCGAAACCGGATGCAAGCTCACGTAGTAGTCCGAGGTCGTCATCGCTGAGGTCGACGGTGTCCATCTCACCCTCCTGCCACGTTTCGGGCGCTTCAAAGCCAACCATTTCTGCCAGCTCTCGATGGGCAGGAACGCCAAACCACTTTGATTTGATGTCCGGATCGTTGATCGACATGTGTGCGTACATGAAGGCACCGAATACCTCTTGTTTGAGTTCGTCGGCTTCGGGTTCGCCTTGCGCAATCAGGGTGCGTCCAGCGGCCCACAAAACGTCCAGGTAATCGGGCACATGGGTATCACCGTCGATGGACAGGGCGAGCCGGGCCTCCTCGGCCGCCTCTTCGGTGTTGCCTTCGGCCTGGGCAACCACGCTAAGTGCTGCGTGCGCCACTGACTCCCAGGGCAGGTCTCCAGGCAATGGTCGAATCGAATCAAGGGTTTGAGTCGCCGCTGTCTTTGCCTGTGTGATGAGAGCATCGTCGGCAGTTGTCACTCCTAATCGAGCGGATTCGATGGCGAGGGCGGCATAGGCCGCTGCCCGGCCGGCCAGGTTCTTGTGGCCGGCATGTTCGGCAGCCCTTTCGAAGTGGGTTGTCATCTGTTCCGCTTCTCCCCGGAGAGCGCAGAGAGCGCCTCGCCACATCTCGAGCCTGCGTGCCATTGAGGTGCTTGGCACTGACATGGCCGCCTCGGCGGCCTGGTCCAGCCAGGCGTCAGCGTCATCGACCGATCCGAACGAGACGTATGTCATCGCGACCCCTCCGGCGGCGAGGCACTCCAGCCAACGGTCCCCGATCGCCCGGGCCGCCTCGAAGGTCTGCCGACCACGTTCAACGGCAAGATCTGGCTGGAGGTTGGTTCTTGCGAACATGTGAATGCTGTAGAGCATCAAGGCGTCCTCGGTCGCTCGCCGGCTGTCGGTCACCTCGCCCCGTTTGCTGTTGTGGAGCGCCCTGATGTGTTCGAGTCTCCCCGCCATGCCGCGTGGTGTTGGATCCGTGACGTGGGCATAGGCCATCGAAATGAGGGCTGACATCGCACCTCGGTGATCGCCGAGTTCCTCGTATATGTGAAACGACTGCTCCGCCAATTCCTTTGCTTTCGACAACATGGCGGGAGCAGCCGCGAATACCTCGTAACGTTTTGCACCGGCGTCAATCTCTGCCTTTATTGCCAGCTTGACCCTTCCCGCCTCAATCACGGCCAGTTCGCGCAAAGCTCCGGCCTCTTCAGAGCGTGCCCCGGTTGCCAGAGCGATCTCCAGCGCCCGCTGATATGGCTCTCCGGCAGTGTCCAGGTCGATCTCAATCAGAGGCCAGTAGGCCTCGCCGATTGGGCTTTGCATCAACCCTTGGCCGAGTTCGAGGCAGGCCTGGAGCTCCAACGCCTGGTCTCCTGCCTCAGATGCCGAGGCTCTTACCGATCGTGCTAACCCGGCCGCTGTATCGAAGTCCTCCATCGCTCGAGCTGCTGAAGAGCGCCGGAGCATTACTTCGGCTTCCAGAGCGGGTGACGAGACTGCACCGGTGAGGGCAGTCATCTCAGCGAGGTTTGCCATCCGTTCCATGCCGCGGTCGAGTACATCGAGGGCATCGTCCTTCAGTCTGAGCATTGCGATTCGGTCCTCAGGCTTCGAGGCCGCGGGAAGGGTGGCGTCGATGAGGCGAATGCTCTCTTCGGGTGCAGACAGGCCTATCGCCGCTTGCGCCGCCTCCAGAGCTGTCGAGACTGCAGTCTCGCTATCGCCCGCCTTCATCGAGTGGTAAGCCAGCATCGATAGATTCTCGGTACCCCCATCCGCGGCGAGCTTCGTCGCAATCGCCCCGTGAATGGCGCGCTGGCGCTGCCGCGAGATTGAATCGAGCAACGTCTCACGGATCTGCTCGTGTGAGAACGAGAAGTCGAATCCGGAGTCCTCAGACTGCTCGACGATCAGACCCAGGTCGACGGCATGTTGCAGATCCTCACCCAACTGCCAGTCCTGGACCGGGTCTTCTCCTTTCAAGTCGGCGAGAACGGCCGAGAGATCGCTCAGCCGGAATCGTCGTCCGAGGCTGCCGGCATCGGCAAGAAGTGATCGGCAGTCCTCGGGGAGTTGGGCGAGTCGGCGTTCGATGAGCGATTGCACCGATGAGGGGACGGTTGGTCCGCTCAGTTTGGTCATTGTCCACGTTCCGTCCATCAGTTGAAGAGCATCCGCTTCGCGGTAAGCGCGGGCGAACTCCTCGATGAAGAACGGCACACCTTCGGAGCGGGCGTGAAGACTCTGAAGTGTTTGGTCGTCGACCGGGTGCTCGAGGAGGTTGGAGAGCAGCTCTCTGGTCTGGAGGCGGGTCAGGCGATCCACTCTGAGTGTCCGCGTCACTCGCATGCGGTCGAGGTCTGCTATCAGCTTACCGGCTCCACCTGAAGCAGAGTCGGTGTAGGGGCGGATGTTGATGAGCAAGAAGAGTGGAGCCGATGACATTGTTCTGACCAGGTAACGAATCAGTTGGATGCTGTCTTCGTCGGCCCATTGCAGATCGTCGAAGAGCAGCGCAAGTGGCCGTTCATTCGTCAGTGCCAACATGGCAGAAGCCACCTCATCGAACGTGCGAAGCATTTGCTCCTGAGCCGAAAGCCCTTGGTCGTTCGACCCTCTGCCTCCGATGGCATCGCGAGCCCGATCCAAATGCTCTAGTGCCATCGCCTCCTTGGCGATAGCAGCCATCCGTGGCGAAGTCAGCATCGATCGGAACAAGAGGAATGGCCCACGGAGTTCCTCATCGGCCGTTACGTCGAGCACCCAAAACGGGGGATCAGACAGTGCCGCGATTTCCGAGGTGGCTTCGAGCATTCGCGTCTTGCCGATACCGGCCTCGCCTTCAAGTACGACAGCGGACGACAGCGGTAAGGCCACCAGATGGGACTGCAGCTAGCTGGTCCCGGATGATCTGTTGCTCGGTCTCCCTTCCGACAACCGGGCTTTGCGCCCTGGGCCGGTTGATGTCGAAGGCCGCCGCGGATGCGGAGCGGACCTCTTTGGTGGCGCGCTCAGGGCGGCCGCCTTTCTCCCTCCATAGGACCTCAAACAAGCGCCATCGGTCGGGAAAGCCCTTGAGCCAAAAGAGGCCGCGATCGACAATCCTCGTCTCGGGCAGGCTTCCGGCAAGATCGTGCACGATCTGGGCGATGAGAATCTGACCACCTTGAGCCTTCGAGGCAACCCGGGCCGCAGCATGCACCGCCGTTCCATGAGCGTCCCCGTCTCGTTGAGTGACATCTCCGCTGTTCAACCCCATGCGGACAGAAATCGGTATCTCAGGATTGTCCTGGTTGTGTTCCTCGACCG